>JBAUCP010000522.1:0-10538 GCA_049677625.1 Occallatibacter sp.
CCCATGCCCGTTGCATCCCTCCGCGAGGCCCTTCTTCAGGCCAAATCGGCCGAGGACCATGTGCTCCCGGCATGAACTCGCTGTGGGCCGAGCGAATCTGCTGAGGCTACGCGCCGATCAGCCTGGCGCCGAAAATCAGCAGCGCAACGCCGAGCAGGATGCGGTAGATGGCGAACACGGTGAAGCCGTGCCTGCGCACCCAGTAGAGAAACCACTCCACCACGCCCAGGGCGACGATGAACGAGACCGCCATCCCGATGAGCAGCACGATCCAGCGCTCGGGGTTCATGGCGACATGGGCTGCGGCAGCGCCGGCTTTGCTGCTCCCATGAACTTCCTTCACCAGGTCCCAGCCGGTAGCGGCGATCATGGTGGGGATGGAGAGCAGGAAGCTGAACTCGAGCGCGGCGGGGCGGTCAAGGCCGACCATCTGGCCGGCTGCGATGGTGGTCATGGAGCGCGAAGCGCCGGGAAAGATTGCCGACAGCGTCTGGCAGAGGCCGATCCAGATGGCCTGCCCGAGCGTCATCTGCTCCACATCCGTCGTGTTCGGATCGCTGCGATCGGACCACACATCCACGATCCACATCGCAACTCCTCCGATGAGCAGCGCGAGGGCCATGGCCGTAAGACTGCCCAGGTTCCGCTCGCTCCACTTGCGCAACAGCAGCGCGGGAACGGAGGTGCAGACGAAGGCGATGAAGGTGAGCGAGATGGGATGGTTGAGCCAGTCGTGCTTGCCGTCCTCGCCACCAGGAAAGGTGCGTAGAAAGTCGATGATGCGGGTGAGAAACAAGAGGCACAGCGCCAGGATTGCGCCAAGCTGGATGACGACGGTGTACATCTTCCAGTACGCATCGTCGAGCGGAATCTTCATCAGGGCTTCCGCAATGCGTAGATGGGCCGTGGAGCTGACCGGCAGAAATTCGGTCAGACCCTCCACAATCCCCAACAGAATGGAGAGAAGATACGGACTCAAGAAGCCTCCATCAGGCAGTCAACAGGTAATGCGGAAAAAGCCAGCCATCGCCAGATCGATTATTGCTGGTCGATGCCGTAGACGGGAACGCCTTGATCCAGTTTGTACACCAGCGTTCCGGCACGCAATGTGTAGTCCGAATCGGGAAAGTGCTGCTTGAGCCTGTCGGCCAGCGCGCGGGCCTGGTTGTGCGCCTCGTCGGCCTTCTTGTCGCTGCCGTCAGCCTGGAACATGTTGGTGAGCACGGCGGCGCGGTAGGCGGCATTGTAGAGCGCCTGCGCGGTGCGCGGACCGTCGGGATACTCGTCCGCATATTTTTCGTAATAATCGGCTTCCTTCTCCGGACACTGCTCGGTGCCCTGCCAGTCGCCGCAGAGCTTGTTGTCGATGAGGTCGTAGGCCGCCAGCGCAGCCCAGCGCGTGCGCGGATAAAGCTTGATGACCTTGTGCAGCTCGTCCTCGTCCATCAGGTCGCGCATGTAGGCGTCTTTCTCTTTGGCCGAGGGCCGCGTCGAGGCATCGGCCTTCTCGATCTGCCATTCGATATCCGCGGCGCGCCAGGCAGCCTCCGGCGCGAGCGGCGAGTCGGGATACATCTCGACCACTCGGCGATAGAGCAGCCGCGCGCTCTGCGCGGCGTTCGCGGGTCCGCGCGGATCCGATGCCTCCGCCTCCTGGTCGGCGGCTGCACCCATGATCATCTGGTCGCCATTGGGCGTCGACTCCTCGACGATACCCTTGGCCTCAATCCAGCCGGAGATGGGCGGCGGCGTTTCATCGCTGCCGATTTCGGGGGTGTCTTTGGTGCGCAGCTCCTCGATGTCGGTATTCGCGTAGACGCGCATCCAGGGGCCGCTCTTTTCGGCCACCACCATCTCGCGGCCGATCTGCACCCGGTCTACTTTTTGCGCGCTCAGGTCGGGCGAAATGTAGAGCCAGGTGACGCGCAGCGCGGTGGCGCGCGGGCCGGCCATGGGCTTTTCGATCTGCTGCGGCTTTTTTTCGCCAAACGACGGCAGAGCGGCGCACACCAGCAGCAAGGCATAGGTGAAAGTGCGGTGCTTCATCACGGAAAGAATCATAGTCGAACGACGCTATTGCCCGCATTCTGTGAGCACTTCGGCCAGCAGTGCGGGGTCGACGTTGCCGCCGCTCACGATGGCCACTGCCCTTTTGTAAGCCGGCAGCTCAGTTGCGTGGAAGAGCAGTGCAGCCGTGGTGACCGCGCCGCTGGGCTCGGGAACCAGGCGCGTTGCGGCCACAATGGCGCGCATGGCGGCGCGGATCTCGGCCTCGGTTACAGTGACGATGCCATCGACGAAGGCCTGGATGTGCGCAAAGTTGCGCTCGCCTACGCTCTGGGTGCGCAGGCCGTCGGCAAGGGTGCGGCTGGTGAGCTCGGCCGGCCAGGTGACAATGGAGCCCGAGCGAAAGCTCTCGGCCGCGTCTCCGGCCAGTTCCGGCTCGACGGCGAAGACCCTGGTCTTGGGGCTGATTTGCTTCACGGCCGCGGCCACGCCGCTCAGCAATCCACCTCCGGAGACCGGCGACAGCACCAGATCGACATCGGGCAGCTCTTCGACAATTTCAAGGCCGCAGGTTCCCTGGCCAGCAATGATCTGCTCGTCGTCGTAGGGCGGAATGACCACGTAGCCGTGCTCGCGGACCAATTGCTCAGCCACGGCGAGCCGCTCGCTTGAGGCCAGGCCCACATCCACGACCTCAGCGCCGAGGGCCAGCGTAGCCGCACGCTTGATGGCCGGTGCGTTCGAGGGCATGACGATGACCGCCTTCGCGCCCACCTCGCGCGCCGCGTAGGCCACGCCCTGCGCATGATTGCCGCTCGAATAGGTGATGACCCCGCGGGCAATCTGCTCCGGCGAGAGCTGAAGGATCTTGTTCGCTGCGCCGCGAATCTTGAATGCGCCGATGGGCTGCAGGCTCTCGGCCTTGAGCCAGACTTCCCTGCCCGTGCCACGGCCGGCCACGCCGGGAAACGGGGCGCGCACTAGCGGAGTTTTGCAGGCGATAGAGGTAATGCGCGACGCGGCGGCGCGGATCGCGTCGATGGAGACCAGTGTCTGGGTTTCGGTTTTCACGCTCGATACTCGCTGCGGCAGGTCGGGATGGGCTCACCGCATTCAACTCAAGTATCGCCGATGCAGCCGGCCATGCAGCATGCACGGGCTGATTGGACCCGCAGGACACGAAAAGGCGGCAGCCGAAGCTGCCGCCCTCGCGCTGGACTTGGTTCAAGGTTAGAAGTTCAGCTTGGCCGAGACCTGCAACTGGCGCGCACCGTAGAGCGAGTTGGCGGTGGAACTGGTGGCGCCAAAGGCGCTCAGGCCGGTGCCGGCGTACGGCGAGATGCAGCCCTGCACCACCGAACCGGTAGGCGCGGAAAGTGTGCTGGAGCAGGTGGTGGAGGTTGCGCTGGCCGAGGTGTACGCCGAATAGGTGCTGTTCACGCCGGCAATGAGGATGTGATTCAGCGTGTTGAATGCCTCACCCACGATCTCCATGGAAATCTGATCGTGAATGGGGAAATCGCGCGTTACGCGCAGATCGAGGTTGTTGTATCCGGGAGCAGAGATACTGTTGCGGCCGATCTGCGGCGGACGGCCAGTGGTGGGCGAGCCGGAGCCGGAGCTGATGGCGCCGCCATAGATGCCTCCGTCGTCACCATAGCTGGTGGCGCTGGTCGAGCCGCTGTAGACCGTACCGCTCATGCCGAGGTAAATGGGCTCGCCGCCGGAGGCGATGTCGTCGCCGGAGAAGCGGAAGTCGTCCAGAGCGTTCTTGACGATCTTGTTGCCCTGCATGAAGGTGGGCTGATAGACGAAGCTCACGGTCATGCGATTGCGGATGTCGATGTCCGACGGTCCGTTCTCGCCCCGGATGTTGTTGGGATCGAGCGGAACGTCGCCGCCGTAGAAGGTGCCGTTGGCGCCGCCTACCTGGTCGGTATCGGTGGCGTGAGCCCAGGTGTAGTTGAGCAGCACTTCAACTCCGTTGGCGAAGGGCCGCTTCACGGTTACGCCCATGGCGTTATACCAGGTGTTGGCCACGCTGAAACCGGTATTGAAGGTTGCCAGGGACGTGTTGCGCCGGTCAGTGGGCAGATACACCGGAACGGTGAGTTGTTTGAGCAGGTTACCGCTTGCGTCCAGCACATCGTAGCTGCGCAGCCCGCTCGGCGTCACGCCGATCAGGTTCGAATCCACGAACACCGGCAGCCTCATGCCGCGCGTGCCCACGTAGCCCAGGCTCACAGACATCTTCAAGGGCAGCGCCTGCTCCACTGACAGCTCGAACTCATGCGTGAAGGGAGGAACGAAGTTGGGATCGAGACCGTGAAAGCTCTGCGCTCCGGCAAGGGTGGGGCCAGACACAGCCGGGGCCGTGCCGCCGCTGGGATAGAGCGACTTCGACAGCGACGGACCGGTAACCGGGAACGGCACATTGGGATACTGCAGGCTGGATTCGGTGCTGGGAACCGTGGGACACTTGGCCTTGGCCACGCTTCCCACGCTGGACTCGCAGCCGGTGTAGTTGTAATTGATCTGCACCACTCCGTTTTCTACGCGCATTGCGTAGTAGGTGCTGCCCTGATTGAGCGCGGAGAACAATCCGTATCCGCCTCGCACCACAGTCTTCGGAAATGGGCTCCAGGAGAAGCCGAGGCGCGGCTGCACGCGGTCCAGGACGTTCTTGATGGTCTTGGTGTACTCGGCAGAGAGCGGAAGAAAGTTGTTGTTGATGAGGCCCGGAGCCGGAGTGAGCTGAACATCCCAGCGGACGCCGCCGGTGATGGTGAAGTTCGGCTTCCATCTCCAGGTATCTTCGGCAAAGCCGTCGTACATGGTCATCCAGAAGTTGTCGCTGCCCTGCGTGCCCGGCTTGGTATGGACCACGTCCACGGTTTGCACGAAGGTGTTGTAGTGGAAGCCGGCATAGGGATCGGTGTCGCCGGCCTGGCCTTGGAAGGCGTCCTGAATCCAGTCCGCGAAGTTGGCGCCGGGAGTGGACTCGCCGTAGCTGTAGAGGCCGCCGCCCTGGTAGAGGTTGACCATCACTTCGTGAACAATGTTCGCGTCCGCGCCGAACTTGAGCGACTGGCGGCCAAGTTCCTTCGAGAAGACATCGGTGAACTGGATGCGGTGCTCGTCGGGCTCAGCGATGCGCGGCAGAGCGTTGGGCATGCCGAAGGTGACCACTCCGGTAGCCACGCTGGGGCCGGCCGCATTGGCTCCGGCGGTCTCCAGATCGCGGCCCCACTGGGAGTGGATTTCATTGACGGCGGTGTTGGAGATAATGGTCGTCAATCCTCCCACCAGGAAGCGCTCGTGATAGCTGGTGGGCCCGTTGGTTGAGGGCGAGCTGTTCGAGAAGGTGTTGGCGGTGCTGTAACCGTTGGTGCTGTCCGTATCGACAAAGTTGAAATCGACAAAGGCGTCGTTCTTCGCATTGATGTGGTAATCGACGCGCGGGAAGAAGAGATTCTGCTTGAGGAAGCGCGAAGGCGGCGCGTCTCCCGCTCCGATGTTGGCCACATTCTCGAGAAACGTAATGCCCGCCGTGCACTGCGTGGAGGTGATGGTCGTGGGGCATTGCGTGGGCGAGATGATCGTATTGCCCGAGTTGCTCGCGGTGGGAGTGAGCGTAAGGGAGTTGGTGTCGGAATAGAGCACGCGGCCCACGCGATGGTAGCCGTCATAGGTGAAGAAGTAGAACAGCTTGTCCTTCAAGATGGGGCCGCCGGCGCTGCCGCCGAACTGCTGCTGCTGATGAATGGGCTGGGTGAGCAGGAAGGGGGTTGCGCCGTTGTGCAGCGCCTGAAATTTGCTGTAGGGATCGAGCGCGTTCATCGAGGGATAGCGGAGGTAGTAGAACAGGTCGCCGTGCAGGTTGTTGGTGCCGCTCTTGGTAATGGCGTTCACCTGTCCGCCGGCCGCCTGGCCGAACTCGACCGAGTAGTTGGAGGTCTCGGCCTGGAACTCCTTGATGGAGTCGAGCGAATAGACGTAGGGAGCGCCGCTCGAACGGCCGCGGGCTTCGGAAAACAGCATCTCGTTGTTGTTGGCGCCGTCCACATAGTTCTGGTTGTAAAGGCCGCTGATGCCGTGGAAGCTGATGAGCCCGGTGCCGCCGTCCTGGGTCACGTTGGGAGTAAGAAGAACGAAGTAGCTCCAGTTGCGCGCCTGCACAGGCAGGTTCTGAACCAGCTGATTGTCGACGACCTGCGAAACCTCGGTCTTTTCCGTGTCGAGTATCTGGTTGGTGCCGGAGACCTCAACCGTGGTGTTCGCCGCGCTTATCTTCAGGGTGAGATTGACGGTCAGTACCTGCCCCACCTGAAGCGTGATGCCGGTTGTCTCCACCCTGTTGAAGTTGTTGGCGGTGGCGTCAACCTTGTAGTGGCCCGGAAGAAGGAATGGCGCCGTGTAGATGCCCGCGTCGTTGGAGGTGAATGCATGCACTACGCCGGTGTCCGTGTTCATAACGGCGACTTGCGCGCCTGGAATCACGGCCTGATTCGCATCGGTAACGGCTCCGGTGATGGTTCCCGCGCCTGACGTTTGCGCTGCTGCGAATACGCCGGCGAATGCCGCGAAGAACAACACCGCAAACGCGGCGAGGCCTCGCTGAATACACAGATTCCTTTGCATAAAATGGCTCTCCTTGTGAGGTTGAATGGGACAGTTATGGCACTGTCGGAAAGTACCGCAGTCGATCTTGTGGTTCGATGTCGATGCAGCCAAAAAAGGTGCGCCGCAACGGATGACGGGCGCTGGCGAAAGGCGAGAACCGGCCGCACATTATGGGCATCCGCCTTAAATCTGCGAAGGTGCGGTCAATTAAGTACGATGGTAGCACAAAGGGTGTGTGGAAAAGCAATCACGATGCTTTATAGACAGCTTCCTCACTCGTAGGCCAGCGCGTCGATGGGGTCTTTGCGCGCGGCCATCCATGCGGGATACAGCGCGCCGCACACTGCACCTGTGAAGGCAATGCCCGCGCCCTTGGCGAGCCAGAAGGCAGTGATCTCGAATTGCGTGGTGGGGAAGATGTGGTGCATAGCGACGCGTACGCCGTATGTGCCCGCGATGCCCACCAGCACGCCGGTGGCGCCCAGCAGCGCGCACTCGCGCAGCACTACGCCGACGATGGTGAGCTTGGATGCGCCCATGGACTTGAGAATGCCGATCTCCCGCGTGCGCTCGAGAACTGCCGTGTACATGGACTGGAAGATGACCAGAAAGCCGACGAGGACGGCGATGAAGGTGACCACTTTGAGCGCGATATTGAAGCCGGGTAGATGCTCCGGAGTCATCAGCGTGTCCCACTCTTCCATCGTCTGCACGTTGAAGTTTTCAAATCCGCGTGTCGAATGGATCTCCTGCACCACCAGGTCGGCATTCGCCGGATTGTCGCACTTGATGTAGAAGACTGAAGCCTTGCCCTCGTCTCCGAGATACTCGCCCATCGTATCGATGGGCAGCAGCTTGCGCGCGCCTTTGCCATGGTCCACGATGCCGGAGATACGAAAGGGGTGGTTGAGAATGGTGATCGTGTCGCCCACGCGATGTCCGCCGTCGGAATGGGCGAAGATGTCGTCTACGATCACGTCGTTTTTCTCCTCGAACGGAGTGCCCGACTGGAACGCAAAAGGCTTCAGTGCGTCGTAGCTCTGGTAATCGATGCCGAATATCACTTCAACTGTGGGACTGGTGATGAATTGCTGAATCACCGGCGTGGCCACGGCCACATGCGGCAGCCGCCGGATGGCGAGCACATCCTTGGCCGGCATGGGCGCGCCGCCGATGCCGTTCATGTAGCTGGCCTTCGAGGGCCAAACCATGAGGTCGGCGCCGATGCCGTTTGTGCGCTCTTTCTGGTCGTTCAACATGCCCATGAAGATGCCCACGATGGAGAGAATCATGATGACTTCAATGGCCACCGCAGAAATGCTGATGAGCGAACGCAGCGGACGGTAGAGCAGGTTGGCGAAGATAAGTTTGTTCATGCCGGATGGGTCTCGCATCGAGGAGCCTTGCAACAAAATCTCCCTGTTAAGGGTAACAGCCCGGGAGCGGCGCAAGCGGCGGCGGATGGGCCAGCTCCGAAAACCGAATTTGACCTGATTTTCGCCACCGGGAAGACCGGATTGGGCGGAAACTGTGCCAAAATGGGACTTTCCCATCCAGACTCATGATAATAAAGGGTCTACCGATAAATGATTTTGACGGAGGACGGGCTCGGGTTTATTGTGGTTGTGGAAATCTTTCGGGTTGTCAAGCCCGTTTTGGTCGGCTATGGGTAATTTTGGCGAAGACCTGCGCACGGAGCGGTTATCCCGCGGTGTTGCGCTGGAAGAAATAACGGCCGTCACCAAGATCAGCCAGCGGCATCTGATTGCGCTGGAGCAGGAACGGTTTCGTCAGCTTCCCGGCGGCATTCTAAACAAGGGGATCGTGCGCGGCTATGCCGGCGCGCTGGGGCTGGACGAGCGCGACTGGACCGACCGCTTCCTGAAGGCCTACTCGGCGTCAGGCCAGACGCTCGACGACGAGCAGGGCTGGACGGCCTTCGCGTCGAACGTGGGCAAGGCGCGCATCCAGCACCATGACGCTGTGGAGCTGCGGTTGCTCTGGCTCGGCGCGGTGCTCCTTTTGCTGGCCGTGGCCGCAGGCGGGTTCTTCGCGGTGCGCTACTATGGCCTGCGTTCCGGCTGGTGGCCCACGCTGCTGCCCGCGCGTTTGCTCACCGCGGCCATCGATCCGCTGGGCGCATTCCTGGCGCGCGCTCTGGCCCGCATCTGACCACCCGATCTGACCCTCTGATCTGACCCCGATTGCAAATCGTTGCAACCGGCCGGCTCAATGCCGCAGAGAGCGCTTGAACCCATAATCTGCGCCATTCGCTGCCATCCTTTGCTCCTTTCCCCCCGGCACAAGTACCATAGATAAGTACAACCATGAGGATCGAGCCGGCGTGTGCGGGCAGATCATGAATATTCCCTGGAGTGTGAAGGAGTGCGAAGTTGAGCGACCGTTTTCTGTTTACTTCTGAGTCAGTCACTGAAGGCCATCCGGACAAGATTGCCGACCAGGTGTCGGACGCGATCCTTGACGCCTGCCTGGAGCAGGACCCTTACAGCCGCGTAGCCGCCGAGACCCTCACAGCCACCGGCCTGGTGGTGATTGCCGGCGAGATTACGACCAAGGCGTACGTGGACTTCCAGAGCCTAGTGCGCGGCGTGGTGGCCTCCATCGGCTATAACAATGCGCTCTATGGCTTCGACTCGAACACCTGCGCGGTGATCTCGACCATCAACAAGCAGTCCGGCGACATTGCCCAGGGCGTGGACACCGGCGGCGCCGGCGACCAGGGCATGATGTTCGGCTACGCCACCAACGAGACCCCGGAGCTGATGCCGGCGCCGATTGCGCTGGCCCACAAGCTCACCCGGCGGCTGACCGAAGTGCGCAAGAGCGGCAAGCTGCCCTACCTGCGCCCCGACGGCAAGAGCCAGGTGACGGTGGAGTACGACGAGAACGGCAGGCCGGCGCGCATCGACGCGGTGGTCATCTCGAGCCAGCACGCTGAGAGCGTGTCGAACGAGGAACTTCACGCCGACATTCTCAAGCACGTGATCCAGGCCGTTCTGCCGGCCAAGTGGCTTGACGAGCACACTAAGTACCACATCAACCCCACTGGCCGGTTCGTCATCGGCGGGCCCATGGGCGACACCGGATTGACCGGCCGCAAGATCATCGTGGACAGCTACGGCGGCGCGGGACGGCACGGCGGCGGCGCATTCAGCGGCAAGGACCCGACCAAGGTGGACCGCTCGGCTGCTTACCTGGCGCGCTACATCGCCAAGAACATTGTGGCCGCGGGGCTGGCCGATCGCGCCGAAGTGCAGTTGGCCTACGCCATCGGCGTGGCCGAGCCGGTCAGCGTGCGGATCGAAACCTTCGGCACCGGCAAGGTGGGCGAGGCCAAACTCACCGAGCTGGTCCGCAAGAACTTCTCGCTCACGCCCAAGGGAATCATCGAGAGCCTGGACCTGCGCCGGCCCATCTACCAGAAGACGGCTGCCTATGGCCACTTCGGCCGCAGCGAGCCGGAGTTCACCTGGGAAGCGACCGACAAGGCCGCGGCGCTGGCCGAACAGGCGGGCGTGGCCGCAGCCGCCAAGTAACGCAACTCCGTAGATTTGAGCCCCGGGTCTCGCCAGTGAGGCTCGGGGCTTTTCCGTTCTTCCCATGTGGAGTTAGCTTCGTGCTATCTCAGGTCCGAGAATCCGGACCTGGGGCACCCGGCCTTTTTAAAGCAACATCGCATTGATTGTGACTCGCGCTGTGTGTGTGGGATGAGATTCGTCCCGGCCCTACGGGACGGGGTGGATTCGTGGGATCCCCTTCCCAGGGTTTCGTCCGCGGTGGCGGACTTCACCCTGGGCTATTTTCGTTTTCTCCCTACGGGAGATAAGGCGGGGCGAGTTTGTGCTTTCCCAGGTCTTCCGCCGCGGCGGACGAGACCTGGGGCACCC
>JBAUCP010000523.1:0-2803 GCA_049677625.1 Occallatibacter sp.
ACATCAAGTACCCTGACTCGGCGGATTTTGGCTTCAGCTTCAAAAGGGGTGACGACACGCCCGCCGCGGCCAGGTCAATCAAGCTGCAGCACGTGACCACGACCGCCGGCTTCGACTACGAGACGGACAAAGAGCTCGATCGCGATAACGCGCTGGGCGACGCAAACGTTCTGCTTCGCTTTGCTCACCTGTATGAGCAGCAGGCGGCTACGAAGTCCAGCGTTTTGCAGGCGGCCCAGAATCTGCCGCAGAACCAGGGCTACGACGTGCAATCGGACGACGTCCGCACGCCGGCCGTGGGCTACGAGCTGGACTTCAATCTTTTCACTGAAGACGGATCGGCGCTGAAGGACACTACTGCGAAGGCTACAACCGGAAGCGCTACCATCCTGGTTCCCTCGTACCGGATCGCGCG
This sequence comes from Occallatibacter sp., assembly GCA_049677625.1. Classification (GTDB taxonomy): domain Bacteria; phylum Acidobacteriota; class Terriglobia; order Terriglobales; family Acidobacteriaceae; genus Telmatobacter. Next base: position 416 of record JBAUCP010000523.1, read on the forward strand.
GCTCGGTCCGCAGATCAACGGTGTGCTGGAGCTGTGGAACCTTTCGATCGATGTGAAAGCGGTCGGCCGTTATCTCTTCACCGAGGAGAACACGGTTCACCAGCTCAAGAACAACTCGCTGATCCTGGTTCCGGTGAATGCATGGCAGGGTTACGTGGAGGCAGACGCAAACTGGAACATCGACCCGACCAAGCATCTGGCTCTCAACGTGACGTACCGGAACGGATCGACTCCGCCCACGTTTATCCGGACGGATTGTGTGCAGGCGGGGCTGCTTTTGAAGTTTTAACGCGGGTGCCCGGGCGGTATCCGGGGGCGTTTTATGGGCGCGGTCTGACCGCCTGGTGTGGAAAACAGGGACGAAACTCGGAGAAACAGGTACAAATTCGCGTTCCCCGTGGAACATTTTTTTGCGAAAAGTATAAAGATAGTTATTGCTATGGCGGAGTTGATGGATTAAAATCCGCGGCTCGCAGACGCTTGGCCTGCGCTTTATTTGCGGTAGCGCCGAGTTCACCCGCACGGACCGGTTCTACAATGACTTTATGTTGATCGAAGGGATTTTTGCCGCCACCACTACGCCGTTCTACGCGGACGAGCGGATCTATTTTCGCAAGCTCGAAGCCAATATGGCGCGCTACTCGCGTAGCCTGCTGGCCGGGATGATCGTCCTTGGCTCGACCGGCGAGGCAATCATGCTGGACGACGCCGAGTCGCGCGAGGTGCTGCGCGTGGCCGCGGAAGCCACGGCTCCCGAAAAGGTGCTGGTGGCCGGGGTGGGCCGCGAGAGCGTGGGCGCAACGGTGGCGCTGGCTGAGGCTGCGGCAGAGTTCCGCTATGACGCGGTGCTGGTACGGCCGCCGAGCTACTACGCCACCCAACTGACGGCGGCGGCGGTGCTCCATTACTTTCGCAGCGTGGCCGACCGGTCGCCGCTGCCGGTGCTCCTCTACAACATTCCCAAGTGCGTGCCCTACCAGATTCCGGTGGAGATTATTGCCGAGCTGGCCGACCACCCCAACATCATTGGAATCAAGGACTCGAGCGGCAGCGTGGAGCGGATCAAGGCAACGGTGGCGGCCACGCAGAAGTCGCTGCGGCGGACGTTTACGGTTACGCCGGTCTTCGAGGCGGTGACTGGACGGATGCTCACTCCCGCCGCTGAGCCGGGCAGCTCCTTTGTTTCGGCGGGCGAGCTGGCGGGCGGAAGCGCCGTGGCCACAGCGCCGCCGGCAGCACCCATCAAGACGCGGAGCAGGGAAGTCGGGTTTCAGGTTCTGTGCGGCTCCGGCTCGGCGGTCTTTGCGTCGCTGGAGTCGGGCGCATGCGGGGCCATTCTGGCCTTTGGAGCCTGCGCGCCGCAGGCCTGCCAGGAGATTTACCTGGCCTGGAAGGATCACGACCTGAAGCTGGCCGAAGAGAAACAGCAGCGCATTGCGGCAGCGAACAACCGCATCGTTGGCTCGCTGGGAATTGCGGGCGTAAAATACGCCTGCGACTTCAACGGCTATTATGGCGGGCGTCCGCGCTCGCCGCTGCTGGGGCTTACGGCCGAGGAAAGAGCCGAGGTGGAAAGCCTGCTGGCCGAAGTTCGGAACTGATCCGGAACTAAGAAGGGAACTGAGCGATGGGCCTGCACCGCGTTCGCAACGTGTTTTTGTTCGCGCTTGCCACTTTATTGTTTGCGGCCGGCACAGCGGCCTTTTCGCAGGGCACGGTGCCCGAGCGGCCGCAGATTACCGGCATCTCACACGTGGGGTACTTCGTCTCCGACCTGCCCAAGGCGCTGGGGTTCTGGCACGACCTTCTGGGTTTCGAGGAGTCGTATGTGCTAGACAAACTGGGCGCAGAGGGATCGAATACTGACCAGGTGCGGATCGCCTTCATCAAGATCAACGACCACCAGCACATCGAGCTGTTTACCGACACGCCGCCCGCGCCACCGAACATGATGAGTCACCTGTGCTTCACGGTCTCGAATGTGGAGCAGATGCGCGCGTATCTGCGCTCGAAGGGAATTGACGTGAAGCCGGGCAACGGCGGCAAGACCCGTACCGGAGACTACGCCTTCGAGATCCGCGACCCCGATGGAACGCTGATCGAGTTCGTCCAGAGCCTGCCAACGGGATGGGAGGCACAGGCCGCGGGCAAGCTCATGCCGGCGGAGCGGATTTCAGACGCGATCTACCATGTGGGCTTTCTGGTGGGGAATACGGAGAAGTCGCTGCGCTTTTATGAGGACATTCTGGGCTTCAAGGAGACATGGCGCGGCGGGCGCGATCCCAAGGTGCTGAGCTGGATCAACCTGAGGGTGCCGGACGGGACGGACTATATAGAGTTGATGCTATACGCGACGCTGCCCAAAACCTACGGGACGCAGAATCATAC
>JBAUCP010000524.1:0-2698 GCA_049677625.1 Occallatibacter sp.
ATCTCGGGGATCTCAAATACGGCGAGCCCATCGGCAAGGAATTCCGCTCCCAGATTGAAGCCAGGTTCTTCGCGCACTATCTCAAGGACGAGCCGGGAACCAATTCATCAGGCTTCGATCTCGAAGATACAGCCAGCTTCCAGACTGGTTCGAACGCCTGGAAGCGTTATGCGCACTTTCCGCCTGCCCAGTCCCGGCCCACCAGCCTTTATCTCCAGGGCAACGGGCTGCTGAGCTGGAGCGCGTCCACCGGCAACGCCACAACCAGCTACGTGAGCGATCCCGCCAATCCAGTTCCCTACCGTCACCGGCCCATCCAGCCCACTTACGGCATTGGCTCCGAGTGGTACAACTGGCTCACCGAGGATCAGCGTTTCGTTACCGGCCGCACGGACGTAGCCGTGTGGAAGCTGCCTGTGCTTACGCACGATGTAACGCTGACCGGCGAGGTCGTCGCCGACATCTATGCCGCCACCACCGGCACCGACAACGACATGGTGGTCAAGCTGATCGACGAATACCCTGCCGACGATCCAGACGCAAAGATGCGCGGCTACCAGTTGCTCACCAACGCCGAGATCTTTCGCGGGCGTTATCTATCGAGCTTCACCACGCCCGGGCCCATCAAGGCCGGCGACCCCCGCGAGTACAAGTTCTCGCTCCACGATGTGGATCACGTCTTCAAGGCCGGGCACACCGTCATGGTCGAGATTCAGAGCACCTGGTTCCCGCTCTACGACCGCAATCCGCAAACCTTCGTGCCCGACATCATGAAGGCCCAACCCGAGGACTACAAGCCTGCAACGATCACGATCTTTTCGGAGCCGGGTCACGAGTCACAATTGAACGTGCCGGTGATGCCGAATTGATTCCGGAGTATCGGAGGCGACTCTTGACGGACCATCAGTTCACGGGTGCCCCATCCTTTGCGCGTCTTCTGCGCAAAGGGTGGGAGAGCACAACTCTCAATCTTGACCGTAAACATTCAAACCGAAAATGCTCCGGCTCTGAGGTCGATCAACTGGACACCGCGTCAATTGGCCCGCAGGGCCACCATCGGATCGATGCGCGAAGCGCGCCGCGCCGGCAGATAGCCTGCTATCCCCGCAACCGCAAGCAGCGCCATCGCCATCGCGGCATACGTTGCCGCATCCCACGGCGAGGTGGCGAAGAGCAGCGAGGCAATGAGCCTTGCCGCAGCCAGTGACGCCGCTGCGCCCAGCGCAATGCCCGTGAGCGCCAGCCGCAGCGTGCCAGTCAGCACCTGCCGCTGCACACGGCCCATGGTCGCGCCCAGCGCCATGCGAATGCCGATCTCCTGGGTCTGCCGCGTCACTGAGTAGGAGATGACACCATAGATGCCCAGCGCGGCCAGGAACAGCCCCAGCGCAGCGAAGGCAGCCACCAGCAACATGAAGAAGCGGCGCGGCGAGTTCGCGTGATCCACGAACGACTGAACTGGCCGGAACTCCGCGGCTGTTTGGTTCGGATTCAGATCGCGAAGGGTGCGGAGCACGACATTGGCCAGAGCGGAAGGCGGAAGCGTGGAGCGAACGATGAGCTGTGCGCCGATGGGCCCGGCCTGCGTCTGCGGGTAGTAGATCTGCCAGCCCGTGTCGCCTTCGGTGCTTTCTTCGTGCACGTCGGCGGCCACGCCGGCAATGCGCAGATCCTGTCCGTTGCTGGAGAGAATCTGGCCCACAGCATTGTCATTGGGCCAGTGCGCGTATGTGACCAGAAAATGTGCGTACGACTCGCTGATGATGACCACGTTGTCGGTGTTGGGGCCATCGTCCCATGTAAAGTCGCGCCCGCGCAGAGGCGTGCCCATGGCGCGCAGGTACCCCGGCGTGACCACGTAGACCAGCGGCCCTGCAGGCGTGGTGTCGGGGCGTCGGATGCCCTTCGGCCATGGGGTGCCCCAGGCGCGGTTCTGGCCCAGTGGAAGGTAGTCCGAGATGCCCACGGCCTCAACCCCGGGAATGGCGCCTGTGCGTGCGAGAACCTGCTGGTAAAACACGGTGCGGCGCTGGACGGCGGCCAACTGCGCGGCGGGCGTGTTGCCGTTGGCGGCGTTCTGGTAGTCGACCTTCATGGCGAAGGCGCGCTCGGGCTGGAAGCCGAGATCGATATTGAGGACGTGGATGAAACTGCGCAGCAGCAGTCCCGCGCCCACCAGCAGCACGCAGGCGAGAGCCACTTCGGTCACCACAAGAACGGAGCGGAGGCGCTCATGTTTGCGGCCCTGGCCGGCTCCGGAACCGGAGTCCTTGAGAGCGTCGTTGAGGTTGCTGCCGGCCACGCGCAGGCCCGGTACCAGGCCGAAGAAGACGGCGGCAAACACGGCGATCAGCACCGTCCAGCCGAGCGCGGAGCCGTCGATGTGCACGCTGTTGAGCAGCGGCAGTGCGATCGCGCCCTGATGCGCAAGCCAGAATATCAGCACATCGGCCAGGCCAAGACCGAAGAGTGCGCCCGCGCCGGAGAGCACCAGGCTCTCGGTCAACAACTGGCGAACGATGCGGCCGCGGCTGGCGCCCAGCGCGCTGCGCATCGCGAACTCCTTGGAGCGCGCCGCTGCGCGTGCCAGCAGCAGGTTCGAAAGGTTGACGCAGGCGATAAGCAGAATGGCGCCCACCGCCGACCACAGCACCACCAGCGACCGGCGCAGCTTTCCGCTCACGTAGCTCTTCAGCGG
>JBAUCP010000525.1:0-1857 GCA_049677625.1 Occallatibacter sp.
CACGCAAGATCCGCCGCTACATTAAGGCCTACTCTGCAAATGCCAAACCTATACAGTGGAAGTACTCAGATCCCACCCGACGCATCCGTAGTAACGAACTCACTGCGACAGGCCACTAGTTCGCGCGGCGCTGGGCGATGCATTCGCCACGCGCAGCGCCGGCCATTTATCCTCAACTCATGAGCGAAGCTGCTTCTTCCACCCACGCACTCAACCAGCTCGAACACGCAGCTTCGTCTTATCTGCGCTCTGCGATGCACCAGCCGGTGCAATGGCATGCGTGGGGCGAGCAGGCCCTTGCGCGCGCGCAGGCTGAAAACAAGCCCATTTTGCTCGACATTGGCGCGGTGTGGTGCCACTGGTGCCATGTGATGGACGGCGAGTCCTACGAGGACCCGGAGATTGCCGCGCTTATCAACCAGCACTTCATCGCGGTCAAGGTCGATCGCGACGAGCGGCCCGACGTGGATGCGCGCTATCAGGCCGCGGTGTCGGCTATCAGCGGGCAGGGCGGCTGGCCGCTGACTGCATTCCTCACGCCCGACGGCCGGCCCTACTACGGCGGCACCTACTTCCCGCGCCAGGACCGCTACGGCCGGCCCGGCTTCGGACGCATCCTGCTCGCCATGGCGCAGGTGTGGCGCGAGCGGCGCGATGAAGCGCTTGAAACTGCATCGAGCGTAATGGCGGCCATCGAGCAGAACGAAAGCTTTTCCGGCCGCGGTGTGGAGCGTTCGCCGGCGCTGGTGGAAAAGATTGCGAACTCGGCGCTCAAGCAGTTCGATCCGCGCAATGGAGGCTTCGGCTCGCAGCCCAAGTTTCCGCATCCCGGCGCACTCGACCTGCTGCTTCACCTAGCCGTGAATCGCGGCAACGCGCAGGCGCTTGAGGCCTTCACCGTTACGCTCGAAAAGATGGCGCGCGGCGGCGTCTACGACCAGCTTGCCGGCGGCTTTCATCGCTACAGCGTGGACGAGCGCTGGGGCGTGCCGCACTTCGAGAAGATGCTCTACGACAACACCGAGCTCTTGCGCAATTACGTGCACGGCTACCAGAGCTTCGTCCGCGAGGACTTTCTGGCCACCGCGCACGAGATCATCGCCTGGCTCGACTCCACGATGACCGACCGCGAGCAGGGCGGCTTCTACGGCTCGCAGGACGCCGATGTTGGCCTGGACGACGACGGCGACTACTTCACCTGGACGCTCGATGAAGCCCGCGCCGCGCTTGCGCCCGACGAGTTCGATTTGGCGCGCGCATACTGGGACATTCGCGAGCTGGGCGACATGCACCACAACCCCGCGAAGAACGTGCTCCACGTGAATCGCACCCTGGCTGAGGTTGCCGCGCAGTCCGGAGTCGAAGCGCTGCGCCCGCTTCTTGAAGCCGCGCGAAGCAAGCTGCTGGCGGCGCGCGCACTGCGGCCCGTTCCTTTCATTGACCGCACGCTTTACACCGGCTGGAACGCGATGGCCGTGACTGCGTATCTTGAAGCGGCCGGCGCGCTCCGTATGGATGCGCCGCGTGCTTTCGCGCTGAAGACGCTGGATCGTCTGCTCAGCGAAGCCTGGGACGGTGCGGCGAATTTGCGTCACATCATCGCGTACCCGGACCTTGCCGCGCCAGCCGAGCAGGCGCCGGGAACACTGGACGATTATGCGTTCACGATTCATGCCTGCATCGATGCGTGGTTTGCCGGCGGCGAGATGAAGTATTACCGCGCCGCCGTTCAGCTTGCGGATGCGATGATTGCGCGGTTTTATGATTTGACAGCCGGCGCGTTTTACGATGCCGCTGTACTTGCTGACGGCGCGGCGCCGCTTGGCGCGCTGGCCGCGCGGCGCAAGCCGCTGCAGG
>JBAUCP010000526.1:0-2524 GCA_049677625.1 Occallatibacter sp.
AGATAATTCACGTCGTCCATGTGCAGTCGGAGATGATGAATAACCAGCTCACGGCGCCCACCAAGATTCCCCACAACATCGAGATGGTGAGTGAGAAGGAAGCGCCGCCGAGCAGCTTCGGCGTGGCCGGCAGCATGGGCGGCGACTCCGGCGTGATGGGCAGCATCTTCGGCAACGGTGAGGCGCCCAAGGTAAAAGCGGCGCCGCCCAAGAAGGTGAACATCTCGGCCGGCGTGGCCGTGGGCATGCTGCTGCAGAAGACGCAGCCGATCTACCCGCCGATCGCCAAGGCCGCGCGAGTCTCCGGCACGGTGGTGCTGCAGGCGATGATCTCCAAGCAGGGCACGATCGAGGACCTGAAGGTTGTGAGCGGCCCTGCGATGCTGCAGGGGGCGGCTCTGGATGCGGTCAGGACTTGGCGGTACCGGCCTTATCTGCTGAATAACGACCCGGTCGAGGTGGAAACCACCATCAATGTGATCTTCACTCTAGGCGGATGATGAACTCTCTGACTCCCCGCTGCCTCAATGGCGGGGAGTTTATCTTTTGACCTGAATGCGAATCCCCCAAGAGCCGCATTCTCAGCACGTCCGCCGCGCGGACATCCTCAGTCCAACAACTCCTTAGGAGGAACGATTCAGTGATTCTCGCTCAGCTCACGCACTTCGCTTCGCATACGGTCAACAGCCTGGCCATGTTTCAGGATGAGCAGGCGGTCGGCTTCAGCCCCATGGACCTGTGGGCACACATGGGATGGCCGGTCCGCTTCATCGCCATCGCTCTTTTCGTGGAGTCAATCTGGTCGCTGGCCGTTATGATCGACCGCTACCTCTACTTCTCGGCGGCCCGCAAGCAGTCCCGCGAGTTCGCGCCCAAGGTTGCCGGCGCGCTGAAGGACAGCAAGCTGGAAGAAGCCATCAAGATCGCCGACCGCAACAAGAAGTCGCACCTGGCCGAAGTGGTTACGGCCGGCCTGCAGGAGTTCCGGTCTTCGTCGGGTGTGGCCAATGAGGAGACCATCGCCAGCTCGGGCCGCGCGCTTGAGCGGGCCGAGGCGATTGTTCACGCCAAGCTGAAGAGGGGTCTCTCGGTTCTGGCGACGATTGGCGCAACGGCTCCTTTCGTGGGCCTGCTCGGCACCGTTATCGGCATTCTGCACGCCTTCCAGCAGATCGCGACGCAGAAGACTTCCGGTATCGGCGCGGTCGCCGGCGGTATCTCCGAGGCTCTGGTCACCACGGCCTTCGGGCTGCTGGTCGCCATTCCCGCGGTTATGGCCTTCAACTACTTTACGGGCCGTGTCGAGGCGTTCGACGTGGAGATGGACAACTCCTCGAGCGAGCTGGTCGACTACTTCATCAAGCAGAGCAACAAGCGCTGAGCGAAGCGGCTCGTGGCTGATGCGAGAATCCTTTGCCGGGCGGAAGAGCTGATGCTCTTCCACCCGGCGATTTGAGATTCGCGCAGGCAGCCTGAATGCAGTGGAAGCCGGACCGGTTCCGGATCAAATTCAAACGCACGGAGCCCCATACCATGGGAATCGCAGTTCGCAACGAAGGCGCCAAAGTCAATTCCAACATCAACGTTACCCCCATGGTGGACGTGATGCTGGTGCTGTTGATCATTTTCATGGTCATTACCCCCATGCTCCAGAACAAAGTCCAGATCGATATGGCCAAAGTGGACAACGCAGTGGCCATGCCGGATGCGGACAAGGATGACGCCATCATTGTTGCGGTAACCCGCGATGGAGGCATCTTCCTGGGGCAGAACCGGGTGGATCCCAGTCAGCTCGGCACCCTGGTGCGGGACAAACTGGCCGACAAGACCGACAAGACGATCTACGTTCGCGCGGATGCACGTGCACAGTTTCGCGCCGTCGAGGACGCGATCGACGACGTGCGCACGGCGGGCGTGGAAGAGGTGGGCTTGTTGACGCAACGGCGCGAAGGCAATCTCGCCGGCGGCGAGTAATTGCGCTGCACGGCCTTTTAACGATTTTGTGGAATTGAGACGAGGAGTTTAAGCCATGGCATTTTCAATGGGCGGCAGCGGCAGCATGGCCGACATCAACGTGACGCCGATGATCGACATTCTTCTGGTTCTGCTGATCATCTTCATGGTCATTGTGCCGGTTACCCCCCGAGGCCTGGATGCACTGGTGCCCCAGCCCCCCAAGAATCCGCAACAGCAGCCGCCGCAGAACGATCGCACCATCGTCGTTCAGGTCCTGTATCGGCCCGGCGCGGCTCCGGCCTATAAGATCAACGAGACCGACGTAGCCCATAACGACCTGGAGAGCCAGCTCACCAACATCTACGCCAACCGTGCCGAGCGCGTGATGTTCGTGAAGGGCGACGACGATGTGGACTTCCGCTATATCGCCGACATAATCGACATCGGCAAGGCCGCCAACGTGGATCACATCGGCTTGATGACGCCCAAGATTCAGGAAGGCCAGTAAGCTGCGGATGCAGCTTCTGCCCCGCGCGGAAAGGTGAACTTCGCCATGACGATGAATCAC
>JBAUCP010000527.1:0-1871 GCA_049677625.1 Occallatibacter sp.
CGGGCTGGCCGTCGGCTGCGCGTCCAGCGCGGCCAGGAACCCTGCAGCCGGACGCGCCTGAACCAGCGCCGTCCGCAGGCTGTCGCGCACAAAATCATGCACCAGCGACTGCTGGCGGAATCGCACCTCGGTCTTGGCCGGGTGCACGTTCACGTCCACCTCTTCGGGCGGCATCTCCAGGAACAGCAGCACCACCGGGAAGCTGGTGGGCGGAATCACGTTGCGGTAGGCCTCAGAGATGGCGTGCAACAGCAGCCGGTCGCGGATAAGCCGCTTGTTCACAAAAATATAGATCGAGTTGCGGTTCAGCTTCTGGAGCTCGGGCTTGGAGTAAAAGCCGCTTAGGCGCAGCGTGCCGGGCGCTCGTTCTGGCTCGTTCGGATCCTTTTTCCACGGCGGCGGCTCGGGCAGGCCGGCGCGTTCGAGCGCGGCCTCGGCAGCCGCGGGCAAAAGCTGGCCCAGGGTCTCTTTGCCGAATATCTGGTAGATGCGCTCGGCCGTCCGCGTGACCGGCGGCGCAGAAACCAGCGTATGCGAGGCCGATACCAGCTCGAAGTGTTTTCCGGGGTGGGCCAGCGCGTAGTGGGTGACGAGCGCGGTCACGTGCGCCAGCTCGGTTGACTCGGCGCGCAGAAATTTGCGCCGTGCCGGCGTGTTGAAGAAGAGGTCGGCGACGGTGAGCGTCGTTCCGCGCGGCAGCGCCGCGTCTTCCACGTGCAGAATCTTTCCGCCCGCAATCTCGATCCGGGTTCCGGCCGCGGTTTCCTCGCCCGTCGCGGTTTCGAGCGTCACCCGCGCCACCGAGGCAATCGAGGGCAGCGCCTCGCCGCGAAAACCGAGTGTAGCAATCGCCAGCAGATCGTCCGCGGTGCGCAGCTTTGAGGTGGCGTGGCGCTCGAAGGCCAGCAGCGCATCGTCGCGGTTCATGCCGTGGCCGTCGTCGGAGACGCGGATCAGCTTCCGCCCGCCGGCCTCCACCTCGACGCGAATCCGGCTGGCGCCCGCATCCAGCGCGTTTTCCAGCAGTTCCTTCACCACAGAGGCCGGCCTGTCCACCACTTCGCCCGCGGCGATCTGGTTGGCCACCTGGTCAGAAAGAATGCGGATACGCCCCATAAGCTTTCAGGGTATCGCAAACGCAGAACCGGCAAGCTGTTCAAATCTAGGCAGCAAATCAATCTGCAATATTAAGCCCCTGAAGTTTCCGGAAGCCTCGCAGATCCCACCCGCTTGCAGCCCCGCCCCGCCTCCGCTATCCTTCGGACCGGTCGCGGCCATCGCCATTCCGCGACCCGAAAATTCTACCGGGAGCCTTCGATGAAGAAGACCATCAGTTCCATCCTGGCCGCATGCGCACTCTTCTGCGCTACGCCCGCGTTCAGCCAGGTAAAGATGACACGCGATCAGATTCTCTTCTACACCTCGGAGTGGAAGGGCGACCGCTTCCCCGACGGGCGGCCCCGGCTGCCCGACTCACTGCTCGAGCGCGCCAAGGATATGACCATCGAGGACGTGTGGGAGTATCTGCGCGCGCATGGCTACCGCAATCAGTTTGAGGGCGGCTGGCAGGCGCTGCACATCGACAAGCCGTTCGCGGGCCGCGCGCTCACCGCGCAGTACATGCCCACCCGGCCTGACATGGCGCGGGCCATCACCGCCGAGGGCAAGTCGGAAGGCCGCGTGAGCGGCACCAATAGCTGGCCCATCAACGAACTTCAAATCGGAGACGTGTATGTCGCCGACGGCTTCGGGAAGATTATCGAAGGCACGCTGATCGGCTCAAATCTAGGCAACGGCATCGCCGCGCACACTCACACTGGCTTTGTCTTCGACGCCGGCATCCGTGACCAGGAAGAAAACCGCGAAATCCC
>JBAUCP010000528.1:0-5969 GCA_049677625.1 Occallatibacter sp.
GCGCCGGTGTTGATGGGCACAAAGGGCTTGTCGCGGCGCGGCGAGTTGGCGTGAATGGCCTTGGCGATGAGCTCCTTGCCGGTGCCGCTCTCGCCCTGAATGAGGACGGTGGAACGGCTGGGCGCGACCTGACCTACCAGATCGAAGACGCGCAGCATCGACTCGCTCTTGCCCACGATGTTCGAGAAGTTATAGCGCTGCTTGAGGGTGCGCTTGAGCTGGAGGTTTTCTTCCTCGGCCTTGTGGCGGGCGATGGCGGAGCGGATGTCGGCGAGAAGTTTTTCATTGTCCCAGGGCTTCTGGACGAAGTTTTCGGCGCCGGCGCGCACGGCTTCCACGACGTTGTCGACGGTGCCGTAGGCGGTGATCATGATGACCGGCAGCTCGGGCTGGCGCTCCTTGATTTTGGGCAGCAGCTCAATGCCGCTCTGGCCGGGAAGCGCGAGATCGAGAAGAACCAGATCGAAGTTGTCTACCTCGAGCTGCCGCAGTCCCTCGGCTCCGTCAGCGGCCATGGTGACGGCGTAGCCCTCCAGCGAAAGCAGCACCTCAAGGGATTCGCGTATGCCGGCCTCGTCGTCAATGACGAGGATGCAGGCTGTGCTCGAGTTGCCATTGGATGGAGTTGCAGAGACGGGCGCGTTCAAAGGCAGCAGGACCTCAGGCATGGACGGAATTCCTTAACAGTGGAAACTCGAGATGAAAGGTTGTGCCGGCGCCCACGGCGCTCTCGACATGAATTTTTCCGGCGTGCTCCTGGATGATGCCGTAGGAGACCGAGAGGCCAAGGCCGGTGCCGCGGCGGTCGCCGGGCCTGGGGGTGGTCTTGGTGGTGAAGAAGGGATCGTAGATGCGCTTGAGATGCTCGGGCGCAATGCCTGCGCCGGAGTCGGAGACCAGCGCCTCGACGTGGCCGTTGACCTGCGTGGCTACGCGCAGGCGTCCGCCGCCGGGCATGGCGTCTTTGGCGTTGAGCAGCAGGTTGAGGAAGACCTGCTGCAGCTTTCCGGAGTTGCCGTTGATGGAAGGAAGCTCTTCGGCCAGATCTAAATCAACGGAGATTTGCGCGGTCTTGAACTGGTGCTCAAGCAGCGAAAGCGTGTCGCGAATGACCTGGTTGAGGTTGGTGTCACGAAATTCCGTGGTAGACGTGCGCGAGAAGTTGAGCAGGCCGTTGGCGATTTCAGCAGCGCGGAAGCTCTGCTGCGTGATCTTGTCGAGCACGGGGCTGAGGCGCGCATCGCCGCGCAGTTGCTTGGAAAGAAGCTGCGCGTAGGAGGAGATGACTGCCAGCGGCGTGTTGATCTCATGGGCCACGCCGGCGGCGAGCAGGCCGATGGAGCTGAGCTTGTCAGCCTGGGTGAGCTGGGCCTCGAGGGTGACGCGCTCGGTGATGTCGTCGACCAGGATGATGCGGCCGACCGAGACGAAGTCGCGCGAGAGCAGCGGCGCAACGGCGATGTTGGTGGTGCGCTGCTCGCCGGCGCGGGTGGTGAGCGGGAACTTGTAAAGGTGATGCACGCCTTGCTCGTTGCGGAAGTCTTCCAAAGCTGCGACGAACTCGGGAGGAAAGACGGAACGAAGCTCCTGGCCGAGGGCTTCGGAGCGGCTGAAGGCGTACATGGCCTCCATCTGCGCGTTCCAGCTCTCGATGCGGTCGTTAAGATCGATGGCCAGGATGCCGACGTTGATGGACTCGACGATGTTCTCGTTGAACTCCTTCAGCCGCTCGAACTCGCCGATCTTTTCTTCAAGACGCGTATAGAGGCTGGCGTTCTGGAGCGCGATGCCGATGTAGGAGGCCAGGGATTCGAGCAGCTCGACATCCTCGCTGGATAGAAAATCTCCGCCCAGGGTGCGTCCAAGGCCGATGACGGCGATGGTGCGCGCGGCTGCCGAGCCATTGGCCACGCGGCAGGGCAGATAGTAGTTGAGATCGAGCAGCGCGGCGGTGCGCTGCTGATGCTCAGGCAGATGCAGCGCCTGCTGCGCATTCTCAAGGAAGATGTGCGAGTGGCCGCGGGAGTGGTCGAAGTTGAGGAAGCCCAGGTCCAGCGAGCCCTGCACCGCACCGATCTCGGGTGGCAGACCGTGGGAGGCGGCCAAGCGCAGGCGGGAATGGGAGCCGGCATCCGGCGGCGCGAGGAAGATGGCGACGCGGGCGACCAGCAGCGTGCGCGGCAACTGCTCGACGATGGAGTGGAGCAGCGCCTGCAGGTTGGTCTCAGAGCTGAGGCCGCGGCCGAACTCGACCAGCGCCTTGCGGTAGTCGTAGCGATGGCGGTCAAAGGCGCGGTCAACCCAGCCCTGGATGCGGCGCTTGAGCGGATCGAAGACGGCCGCGGTGGTGATAATGGCGGCGACCAGGCCCCACTCGCGGACAGCCTCGGGCAACCCGTTGTGAACAACGAGGGCGATCAGCGCGATGACACCGAAGTAGCCGCTGACGATCAGGCCGGTGGCAAGCATGTAGGACACGCCGCGCTTGAAGATCAGGTCGGTATCCATCAACCGGTAGCGGACGATGGCCCAACTGAAGGTGAGCGGCAAGAAAACCAGCGACAGGCCGGCCAGATCGGTGAGCAGCCAGGGCGGGTTGAGATCGAGCAGGAAGGGGATGGCGCTGAACAGCGTGAAGGGCAGAACGGCGAGCAGGGTTCCGCGGGTAACCCACTTCAACTGCTGGCGCAGGAGCGGCGAGTCGGCGCGGCGATAGCTGCGCAGGAACAAGAGCGCAGCCAGCACGTAGAAGGCTGCGTCGTAGGCGGTGGCCGTCTGGTTGAGCCGGTGCAGCAGCAGGCCGGTGGCTTCACGGGTGGTGATGGCCCAGAGCCACAGGCCGAAGAGCCCCGCGCCGGGCGCGTAGACCACCGGCAGCAGCCAGCGGCGGCGCAGGTTCTTGAACGGCTCCTCAGGGAAGCTGAGCGCGAAGTGGAGGAACAGTGCCGGCTGCAGAGCTTCAGCGATGACGTTGCCCCAGAAGACGGTCCAGTCGAGGGCGTCAAAGGCGCCGGTGTACTTGAGAGCGTACAACGCGAAAGAAACAAGGCAAAAGAGATAAAAGTGCGTGGCGCGCGGCGCGCCCCAGCGGCGGAAAAGAACGTAAAAGCCGATGATGAGGTAGATGAGGCCGATGACGCGCAGGCCGAGTTGCAGGCTATGGTCGGCGGCGTCTGGAATCACCCTGATGGGCGTGTCCAGCGGAATGCCGTCGCGGGTAATGCTGTAGTAGACCTGGACGTAGGGGCCGGTGCGGAACAGCGCGTGCTCCAGGTCGCTCGACCGGATCACGGGCGTGACCTGGGCGGCAGGTGCGTCGCTTACCCCGGTGAGCAGGTCGTTTGCCTGGATGCCGGCGCGCTGGCCGGCGCTGTCGGGAAGGACTTTGTCGGCCTGGAGGCCCCCGGCAACCTCATGCCACCAGACGCCGTCATCGGGCTGGGGGGTCTGGCGCTCCTGGTGGAGATTGAGGATAGCCAATACGAACAGAGCCGCTGTGGCCAGGGCCAGCAGCGTCGCCTGTACGCGGTTGAGGAGGCTTGTCTCCACGACAGAAATCTTTCTACATCGTAAATCGTTGTAGCACGCAGGTTGCCACGAGGAAGGAGCCGGCGCGCCGAGGCGCAATTACCTGCAATTGCCAGTGTATACGCGAGATATGGACTGCCGGTTCAGGGAAAAAGTCAACCTGGACCGGGGCACAATGCAGGTTGAATGTTAAAAAGCGTATGTCCATTACAGAGAAAGGGATCAATCTACCAGAATCGGTAGGCATCTGGAGGCAGGCGGGTTAGGTTGAAAAGAGCTTTCGAACTGCGATCGCGTAGATTTGTGGTTTCCCAGGTCTCAAAAGCGAGACCTCCACCCCACGGACCAGGACCTGTCCGCGGGGACCCCGGACCTGGGGCACCCAGGCTCATGGGTACGACTGCAAGCCTCCAAGCCAAGACAACTAAGAGGATTTGGGCTGGCCGTAGGTGGCTTTGGGGCCGTGTTTGCGCTGGTAGTGGTGTTCGGAAACGTACGCCGGAATCCCGGATTCGGGCGCCTGAAGAAGAATGCTGCGGAAGGCGAGGCGGGCGATGTATTCGAGGACGTCAGCGTGCTCGACGGCCTCAGCCGGGGATCTTCCCCAGACAAAGGGCGCGTGTCCGGCGACCAGAACGCCGGGAACGGCGACGGGCGAGAGCCCTTCGCGGCGGAAACGGCGGACGATGACCGCGCCGGTGTTGCGCACGTAGGCCTCGGCGACCTCTTCGGCGGTGAGCGGTTCGGTGACGGGCACGGGGCCGTGGAAGTAGTCGGCGTGGGTGGTGCCGAGGCAGGGGATGGGCCGGCCGGCCTGAGCCCAGGAGGTGGCGAACTCGGAGTGGGTGTGGACGATGCCGCCGATCTCAGGGAATTCGCGGTAGAGGAGGGTGTGGGTGTCGAGGTCGCTGGATGGGCGAAGCGAGCCCTCGACGATTTTGCCGTTGAGGTCGGTGACGACCAGGTCGGCGGGAGTCATGGCGGCGTAATCGACGCCGCTGGGTTTGATGACCACGAGCGGTTCCCGGCCGGTGCGGTCGATGCCGCTGGCGTTGCCAAAGGTGTGCGGAGCCAGGCCGCGGCGGGCGATCTCCTGGTTGGCCTCAAGGACTTGCAGGCGAAGGGATTCAAGCAGCATGGACGGGCCTCGTGCGGGAAGCGTTTACCGGGATAGTTTACGGCATTGGGGTGGGCGTGTGGGGTTGTGGTCTCCCACCCTGTCGACAGAGAAAAGTCGACAGGATGGGGCACGGGGCGGTTGCGGCGGAATCGGGAATGAATGGTTGGGTAGTGTCCTAATTTGGAAGAAGCGTAAGCTTTCCTTCATCTGCCTACTAGGTGTATTGGTCGTACTCGGGGGCCACGCCGATTCCTTCAACGCGAAATATCGAATTCCCTTCGTCTCCTACAGGAGGCTCATAAAATCCAATCCAGCGCGTTTCATGAACCACCCCGGAATCTGGGCTAGCCAAGTCCCGATATGCAATTTTCCCAAAGACCCACACGCGCCCCTCCCAGGGATATTGGGGAATATCGTCTTTCAAAATCTTCTTGAAAAGGCTTGTATCGAACCACGTGAGTTGAGCACCGCTCCCAGGAATAAGGATTTTATTTCGCGTAAGCCCGCCCCAGGTGTAGGGAGGCTCTTTGGGGAGCGTAGCCACATCGCTGACAACTGCGCAGCCCATTGTGGCCTCGGTAATCAGGGCTGGCGATCTTCCCTTATTTCTCACATTAACGGTAAATCCTCCCATGGGCCCAACTACCGAATTGACCCTTACGATGACCCAGGGGCGTTCCGCATTGATAACAGCTCGGGCGTTCAACAACGCGGCCTCAGCGGATGTTCGTGTGGATTTTGCGTTCGCCAAATCGATTACATTCTGCCTTTTCATGAGATCACTCTGTCGCCTCAGAGCGTCCAGTGTAGCTTGGGCTTTGAGGGAGGCGTCATCGCTAGATGTCTTAGCGCCTTTAGCCTGCTCTCTCATTGCGAGCCACATGAAAAACGTTATCGCGCTGTACGCTATTGTGACGTATACGATGACCCATTCAGGTCGTCTCCACTTTGGGGTCAAATCCTCGGCGGAATCTTGCTTTATATAACAGGGGTGCTGATCGGTGCATGGGGGTGGCATCACGGGATTGAGGGTCAGCGTTATTGGTGGACTAGCCTTGTTATTTTTGGAGTGGTCTTGGCCTGCATGGGTGGCACTACTGTGCTCTTCGGCCATGCTTGGCCACCCCACCAAGAGCCATGTAAAACATCCAACTATGGCCAGTCTTTTCAGCATGATTATGAAATTGCACTCCAAAAACCTGTTGATTCCATCTAATTATTGGAGTACATTTATTCCAGTGAGGCTTTATGGCGAACGTTCTCAATACCGACAAGCAGATTGCAATCATTGCGGCTCTCTCTGAAGGCTCCAGTATTCGCT
>JBAUCP010000529.1:0-3069 GCA_049677625.1 Occallatibacter sp.
TGCATTCCCGGCAAGGCAGAGCTGCGGGTGAAAATGCAACTGCTCGCCGGCCCTCCCGGCGCCACCACGACGTCGTCCTTCGATGAGGCTCTCTGGAAGCGCTGGAAAGATTCACTCCCCAAACCGCTGTCATCCACCGGCAAAGCCGTCTTCCAGCCCACGCCCACTGGCTTCCGGCTCGGCGTGGAGACGGGCCGGCGCGAGACGCAGGCCGCTTTCTTTCCCGCCGACCAGAACATCCTCGACAATCCGTCGCCGCAGAAGCTCATGCCAACGGCGAAGGGGCTGGTGCTCGAATTAAAGAAGGACGCGAGTCTCACCGCAAACCCGGCGCAGTTGAGCGGGGTTCTGGAACTCTCCGGCGGCAGGAATTATGTAATCTCCGCGCTGCCGGGAACTGTGGTGGTTCCCGCGGCAACCGTTGCCTGGGCGGTGCTGGCGCGGAGCGCAGCCTTCGCCTTTCTCGGCGGGCTGCTCCTGAACCTTATGCCCTGCGTGTTTCCGGTGTTGTTTTTGAAAGGTCTAGCGCTGGTCAACTCAGGCAGCGAAGAACAACACAAACTGCGCGCGCATGGGTTCGTCTACGCGGCGGGCATTGTTGTGTCCTTCTGGGTTCTTGTCGGCGCGCTGCTGGTGCTGCGAGCGGCCGGGTCCAAACTCGGCTGGGGATTTCAGTTTCAGTCGCCGATCTTTCTGGCGCTCATGGCTTCGCTGCTCTTCTTCCTCGGCCTTTCGCTCGCGGGCCAATTCGAGATCGGGCTCACGCTCACCAGCGCCGGCGGCTCGCTGGCCGCGAAGCAGGGCTATGCGGGCAGCTTCTTTACGGGAGTGCTGGCGGTGATCGTCGCCACGCCCTGCACCGCGCCGTTTATGGGAGCGGCCATTGGCTATGCGCTGAGCGCGCCCGTGGCCGCGACCTTTGCCGTGTTTACCGCGCTGGCTCTGGGGCTTGCCGCGCCTTACGTGGCGCTCACGTTGCAGCCGGCGTGGACGCGGTTGCTGCCCCGGCCCGGCGCGTGGATGGAAGTGTTGAAGCAGGCCGTCTCGATTCCTATCTTCATCACCGTTATCTGGCTCGCCTGGGTCCTCGCTAACGCCTACGGAGCCGCCGTCCTCGCCGCGCTGCTTGCCGGCTTCCTGCTCCTTGCCATCGCCGGCTGGTTCCTCGGCCGCTGGCCGGCCAAGCGCTGGGCAACGGCTGTGGCTGTAGTGATTCTGCTTGGCGCTGTGGCGCTCTCGGTCGTCGGGCAGAGATTGGCCGCAGAGCCGCAATCCTCCTCCGAAGAGTCTGCCGCACGCAGTGCTTGGCAGCCCTGGTCGGCAGACGCAGTCAGCCGCTATCAGGCGCAGGGTCGTCCCGTCTTCGTCGATTTCACCGCGAGCTGGTGCCTGAGCTGCCAGGTGAATGAGCGCGTGGCCCTGCGCCAGCCGGAAGTGGAGCAGGCGTTTCAGGCGGCGAACGTGGCGCTGCTCAAAGCCGACTGGACGCGGCACGATGAGGCCATTACGCAGGCGCTCACAGCGCTGGGCCGCGATGGCGTTCCGGCCTACGCACTCTACGTGCCTGGGAATCCCGATCCGCAACTGCTGCCCGAAGTGCTTACTCCCGGAATCGTGCTTGACGCGCTCAGCAAGCTGCCGCGCGCAGCAATCCAGACCAGTGCGCAATCGCCCGCCCGGCAGTGAGTGGGGGAACACGCGAGCCGCGCGCCGAAGATCGAGTTAGTGCTATCATGATAGCAGCGAGGTGAAAAATGGCTCAGATTCTGGTTCGCAACCTCGAAGACCGGCTCAAGGGGTGCTTGCAGCGCCGCGCCAAGCGCCACGGCCGCAGCATGGAAGAGGAAGCCCGCGAGATCCTGCGCAACGCGCTCAGGGAAGACGATAGGCCAAAGCGCGGGCTAGGATCGGAGACCGTAGCACTCTTCAGCGGGCAGGGCATCAGCCTCGATGAGCCGATTCAGGAACTGCGTGGCTTTCGCATGGAAATTCCTAAGTTTGAAGAATGATTGTCCTCGACACGAATGTGATCTCGGAACTCATGCTTCCAAGGCCGGAAGCTCAGATGGTTCGCTGGATGGACAGCCAGCCCGGCCCTTCCCTCTGGACGACCTCAATCAACATTTACGAAATCCGCTATGGCTTGCAGTCCATGCCTGCAGGGAAAAAGCGGTCCACACTTATCCTATTGTTCGAGCGTTGGCTCGCCGAAGTAATTCAGCAAAGGATTCTGAGCTTTGACGCGGCTGCTGCCCAGTGCGCCGCCGATCTCGCCACCGAACGCAAGGTCAAAGGCCGACCCGGAGACGCCCGCGACACCATGATCGCCGGGATCGTGCTTGCGTCCCACGCAACCCTCGCCACGCGGAATGTGAAGCACTTCGAGGACATTGCGTCTTCAGTCGTCAATCCGTGGGATAGAGGCTAGGGAACAGAAAAGCCAGTTGGTTGAGGTCGTGGTTTCCCACCCTTCGCTAGAAAAAAGCAAAGGATGGGGCGCGCTGCGCCTTGATCGTTCATCAGCCTGGTCCTGGGATCTCCCGGCCCAAAAATTCTGCCGGATACGAAAATTCCTTATGCCATCCTCATGCGTTCTGGCGCAAAATAGTGAAAAGTCGGCTGCGCGCAAGGAGGGAACTGCCTCCAAAGTGTGAGCCCTGCACAGAACCTGAACCGAAACCGCTGTAGCTCTAGCTCCAAGGAGACCCATATGAGCGCAGATTTCAGGCTGTCCTACGCAATGCCCGGCGGATCGTTCGCAGATGATGAAAGCGCCGATTACGCCATGACCAACGACTCATTCGGGTCCGTCCATATCGCCGACTCGACCGGACTCGACGACGACATGGAAACCGGCGACGCGAAGACTTACAACTTCCCCACGCACGAAGACTGATTGAAGATCACGCCTGGCCTCGTTTGCCGGCCCTGATCCTCCGAATCTCCTCCATCCTCTGCGCCAGTTGCTTCTCGCGCCCCTCCTGCGTGGGCTGGTAATAGCTGCGCCCTTTGAGCGAATCCGGCAAACAATCCATATCCGCCACGCGGCCTTCCTCGTCGTGCGCGTAC
>JBAUCP010000530.1:0-7093 GCA_049677625.1 Occallatibacter sp.
TGGTTCTCGAAGGCCATGGAATACTGGAAGCCGGAGCAGCCTCCGCCCACTACGCCGATGCGCAGGCCTGCGGGAAGCGGATCCTGGGTAGCCATGATCTCGCGCACCTTGGTGACGGCTTGAGGCGTCAGGATAAGGGGTGGCGTCTTAACGGTTTCCTGAGTAGGTGCAGCGGTTGCAGTAGCCATGGTCTCTCCCCGATTGTTGAATTGCTTGCCGTACCTTCAAGACTACCGTTCTGCAGGCCGGATTACAAGTCCCGCCGCCGGTCCCTCAAGGCGCTTTTCATAGGATGCCCCAGCCGCCATAAAGGTCGCAGCGGTCTGCGGGCGCCGGTGCAGGGTGACAAACCTGGTGCAAATCGGGCTCATTTAACCGGAAATTACCCCTTTTCCGCGCTGATTTAGCCGGACAACCGCACCAAAATGGGGCTATGATGTTCAACCAGCAAGGCCCCACTACCCCCGGGACCGCGTTTCCGCCACGGACCCGCAGGTATCTGGGACCCCGGCACGCCCTGTTGGAGGTGGGTATGACATTCGCTCCGGTTATGTGGACGGTCTGGTGCGCGCTTGTCGCTGTCATGGCCGCTCTGCACATCTATCGTTCCAACCTTACCCGCGATGAAGAAGACCAGATCTTCCTTGATGATTCCTTTGAGCATGAAAGGACCGCTCAGGCCGCGATTGTTGCCAAGGTTTCCAAGCTGGAGCCGGTGCTGCGGGTGGCGCAGTGGCTGGTGGTGGGCATGACGGCCATCGTGCTGGCCTACTACGTCCGCGATATCCTGGTGCACCTGAACGTGATCGGATCGTAGCGGCCGCCGCACCTTCTCACCAATGCAGCCTCGCACGAGGCAGGGGGAAGTTGTCTGCCGGCGTGGCGCTCTCTTGCCGCGCCGCATCGGCAGACCGGGAGCGGACCATTCTGATAGAAAGAGGCCGGCCGGTTGCCTCTACTCCACTTCCTGATTGGCGCGGTAGCCGTCGCGCGCAATGATCGTGTACTTGAGCGGCTTGTGCTTCTCGTCCTGCATGCGCAGCGGCTGCCCTTCGTCGTCCACCAGGTCAACGCGCAACTTGCGATAGGTGCCGTCCTGCTTGGCGTTCGTGGGCCGGTAGACAAGCTCATACTTGGCGCGGATATTCTGGTTGATGGTCCTCACCATGTCCGGCAGCTCGCCCGTGAACTTAGGCTCGAACCACATGCCGCCCGTGGATTGCGCAAACGTGCGCATCTCGTTGTCTGCCTGCAGGTAGTCCATGTCGTGCATGGAGGCCATCATGCCGCCGCGCCCCTCGGTCATCTCCCGCATCAGCCCGCCGGTTGAGATCGCATAGATGGTGATGTTCTGCGAGTTTTTCACCGCCTTCAGGATCTTGTCGAAGGTGAGCTTGGACATCGAATCGATCCCCGACGCGATGAGGATGATGTATTTTTGTCCCGGAATGCGCGAGAGCCTGTCCATCGACTCGTAAAGCGCGTCGAAGACGTTGGTCTCGCTAAAGGCCGCGGGCATCATCGCCGACATGGCCAGCTCGTTGATGGCCTGCTGAATCTGTTGCTTGTCCTGGGTAAAGTCAACATAGATGTGCGTCCTCATGTCGAAAGTCATGAGCGCCACGTAATCCTGCTGCCTGAGCTGCTGTGAAAATGCCCACGCCGAGTTCAGCATATCCATCCTGAAGACCCAGCCTCGCGCCGCATATTCGCACAACAGCAGCGCGGTAATGGGCGCCTCAACGCGCTTGAACCCCTCAACCTTCTGTTCCACGCCGTCTTCATAGACGCGGAAGTTGTCCGGCTTGAGCCCGGGCACGAATTGCCCTGTCTTTTCAAGCAGCACGCCTACATCCACCGTGACCTCGGGGACATCGATGTGCAGCGAAACCGGCGGCATGCCGGCAGGATTGGTAACCTTCGGCTCCGGCGGAGCAGCCGGCGCCGGCGGCAGGTCGTCGGGATTGTCCTTCTTCTTGGGCACGGCGATGACGCCGGTGTCGCCGCTGGGACCGCCCGCGTCTGGGGCGGTCTGGTCCTGCTGCGGCGGCTGGCCCGTCGGCTGCGTCTGGCTTTGCGCACTTGAGAACGGCTCCGCCCCAAAGGCCGCGACGGCCAGAAACAGGACTGAAAGGCCAAGACGACGAAGAACTGGGAGAGTTGCGCGCGGAGTGGTCATAACATCCTCTGTGCTCACAAGCATAGATGATTCGATCGACAGCCGTCGGGCAAAGGCTTCACCGATGGCTGTACTCTAATAGACGTGAAAACCTGCCTGAAGGAAACCCGGCCGCGGCTGGCCGCTCTGGCTATCGCGGTGGCTATCGCAGTGCCGCTCTGCGCGGCGCAAACCGCTGCGACTCAAGATGCTCCGGCTCAAGACGCCGCGACCGAAACAGGCCCTCCGCCCAGCAGCGGCGGATTCTTCCCGCTGAGTCAGGTGCATCGCGGCCTGACGGGCACCGCGTGGACGGTCTTTGAAGGCACGCGCCCCGAGCCCATGCAAGTAGAGATTTTGGGCGTTTTGCGCGGGGTGCTCGGCCCGCGAAAGGATCTGATCCTGGTCCGGCTGCACGGGACCAAGCCCGAGTACACCGGCGTGGTGGAAGGCATGAGTGGAAGTCCGGTCTACATCGGCAACAAGCTGCTTGGTGCGCTTTCCTACCGCATCGGGCAGTTCAGCAAGGAGCCCATCGCGGGCATCACGCCCATCGAGCAGATGCTCGAGGTGCGCAACCTGCCCATCGACAATGTGCAGATGGCCGCTCTCAACCCCGCATCGGCCGATGCCGCGCCCCGCGACGCGAGCCCTCCCTCGGCCGACGGAATGAACTTCCAGATGATCGAGACGCCGCTGGTGATGAGCGGCTTCAGCCCGCAGGCAGTCGAGTTCTGGCAAAAGCAGATGAGCGGAACCGGGCTGGCGCCGGTCGCTGTCGGCGGCATCGGCGGATCGTCCGCGCCCGACTCGCAATCTGACCCGCAATCTGGCCCGCAATCCGGTCCGCAGCCTTCCACCGAGGCTACGGCCACACTTGAGCCGGGTTCGGCCATCAGCGCGCTACTGGTCCGCGGCGACCTGGAAATCTCGGGCACCTGCACCGTTACTTACATCGACGCCAAACAACTGCTCGCCTGCGGCCACCCCATTCTGCAGGCCGGCACGGTTTCGCTGCCCATGACCACGGCGGACGTGGTAGCCACGCTGGCCTCGCCACTGAATGCCTTCAAGATCATCAACACCGGGGCCACCGTAGGCGCGTTTACTGAAGATCGCGACTCGGCCATCCGCGGCGTGCTGGGCGCAAAGGCGCACATGATCCCCATGCGCATCGCCCTAACCGGCCCTGACAAATTGACCGGTCCGGACGATTTGACCGGTCCTAACGAGCATCGCACCCTGAACGTGGAGATTCTCGACCTGCCCGCGCTCACTCCGCAGGCCATGATGGTGGTGCTCTATCAATCTCTGCTCCAATCCAACGCAGCCACTGCAACCATGAGCTACCACCTCACCGGAAGCATCGATCTCGATGGATTTCCGGCGGTCCCGATCGACCTGTGGTCCACGCCCGGCGAAATGGCCCCCGCGCCGCTTGAGCTTGCTCTGCTCGCCGGCCAGCAGTTCAACGCGCTCTATACCAACGGCGCACGCCAGAGTGCAGTCCGCAGCATCGATCTGCATGTCGAAGAGATTCCGCGCCGCATTGGCGTGGAGCTTAAGAGCGCCCGGCTCGTCTCCAACGACATTGTCCACGCCGGCGACATCGTCGAAGTGGAAGCCACCATCCAGCCCTGGCAGCAACCGGAGCGCAACGTGCGCATCCCGGTCAGGCTGCCCGGCCGGCTCGACTCCGGCAGTCTTCGCCTGCTGGTCTCTGACGGCGCAACGCTCGACCGCACGCTCCATCAGCCCCAGATTCCCGCACAGCCCGTAAGCCTCTCCACGCTGCTCGAAGAGGCGCGAAACCAGCACGCCGCAGACCGTATCTACGTGAGCCTGCTGGTGCCCGAGGCCCAGGCCGGCATGAATGGGCAGACGCTTTCGAGCGTCCCGCTCTCGGTGGCCAATGCACTCGAGCCGGTGCACATGGAAAAGGACATCACCCTCAACGGCGAGTCGGCCGAACCGGCAGCCGAGGCCCCCGCCGGAGGGGTGCTCACCGGATTTCAGGTTCTCAATCTGCACATCGAGCCCGGCGGCGGTTTAAACTAGAGCCAGGGGAGCAGGGAACACTCTGTCAATCTGCAAAGAGATCAGGAAGCCGGAAAATCCGGCGTACCCTTTTCCACGCGCCAGTGAGGACTCCAAAACATGGCTCAAATTCACGGCCTTGCAGCTCATGCAGCAGGAGCAGAACTTCTGCCTTATCACTACGAACCCGGCAAGCTGGGGCCGCAGGAGGTAGAAATCGCCATCACCCATTGCGGCGTCTGCCACAGCGACCTTCATCTCATCTCCAACGACTGGGGCATCAGCCAGTATCCGTTCATCCCAGGGCATGAGATTATCGGCGCCGTGGCGGCGGTGGGCAGCGACGTCACCATGCACAAGGTGGGCGACCGCGTCGGGCTCGGCTGGCAGTCCAACTCCTGCGGCGAGTGCGAGTGGTGCATGAAGGGCATGGAGAACCTGTGCCCCGCGCAAGAGGCCACCTGCGTGCGCCGCAACGGCGGCTACGCGGAACGCGTCCGCGCCAACGCACGCTTCGTCATTCCCATTCCTGAAGCGCTCAAGAGCGAGCATGCCGCGCCGCTGCTCTGCGGCGGCGTCACGGTCTACAGTCCGATGCGCAACCACGGCATTAACCCCTCGTCGCGCGTCGGCGTAGTCGGCATCGGCGGGCTGGGTCACATGGCCATTCAGTTTGCGCGCGTCTTCGGCGCGGAGGTCACGGCGTTTTCCTCGTCGGCTGGCAAAGAAGAGGAGGTCCGCGCGCTCGGTGCGCACCACTTCGTGAATACCCGCGAATCGAAGGCCATGAAGGAAGTGGCCGGCACCCAGGACTTCATCCTCACCACCATCAACGCCGATCAGGACTGGGGCACCTACACGCAGGCCCTCCGCCCCACCGGCACGCTGTGCTTCGTAGGCGTTCCACCCTCGCCCATCGCGCTGCATGCATTCCCGCTCATCGCCGGCCTGCGCAGCGTAACCGGCAGCCCCATCGGCAGCCCGCACATGCTGCGCGAGATGATGGACGTAGCCGCTCGCCACGGCGTAAAGGCCACCACCGAGAGCTTCCCCATGTCGAAGGCCAACGAGGCAATTGAAAAGGTGAAGAAGAACAAGGTGCGCTATCGGGCTGTGCTGGCGAATTAGCACTGCGCCCTAGTGATCTTGTAGTCTTACCCAGAAATTGGGTGCCCCAGGTCTCGCTTTTGAGACCTGGGAATGCAAATGTCCATGTGGTCATAGCGCCGCGTCACCCGCGCGGGTGAACGAAGTACACGAGCCCCAGATAATCGTCCGTCAGCAGAAAGCTGTCGGGCCCCATGCGCAAAATCCCGCATGGCCGGCCGTGCACCGCGGGCTTGCCGTTTTCCGTCGTAAGAAAACCCGTGATGAAGTCGCGCGGCCTGCGGTCGGCCGGCGTGAACCGGACCACGCGATATCCGGTGCCGATATGCGGATGACTGGCCCCGTGCAAGGCTACTAGAAAGCTATTCTGCAGCGCGGAGTCTCCCGCAGGAAAATACGCAAAGCCCAGCGGTGAACTGTGCGCAGCAAAGGTCGTGTAAGCCGCTGGAACCTGATCGCAGGATTTGAGCGCTGCCGGGGCCTGGCCGAGCGCCGCATTCTCATCGGGCCCCGGCGCGTGCCCACCCCCGGCGGCAAGATTTGTGCCGGCCGCGGCCACTCCTGCCTGCTTGCCGTAGACGGAATCCTGTCCATCTGCCGCGGGAACCTCAGCCAGCTTGCCGGGATCGTCAAGAGCCGGCAGCGGCGTGGTGTCCAGGACCGGTTTGCCATTCGCAAAGTAGCACGTCGGCCAGCCATAATTCGGCGCACGCGCCAGAGCTTTGTCGAGTTCGAAAAATGTATCTTCAGGCAGTTGGTCGCCGAGGTGATCGTCGCCCATGTTGGTGGCAAAGAGCGCGCCTCCGTCCACCTCTGGTACCGCATGGAGATCGACGGCATTGCGCAACCCCTGCGCCACGATCGACGGATGCTTCCCGTCCGGGTCCATGCTCACCACCGATGCGCGTAAAACCTCGTGCTCCTGGCAGTAGTTGCACGATGAGCCCGCGGAGACGAAGATGCGCGCTGCGCCATTCACCTGCGCGACGGCGACCGTGCGCGTAAGATGCCAGCCGCCGTACTTGTAACTGAGCCCGTAGCCGGGAAAATGAATGAGCGTCTCCGGTGGAGAGGACGGCGCGTTGTCGCCTGCGTTGTATTTGTAGCGGACGAGCTTGCCGGTCAGCGGCAGATAGAGCCAGCTCTGATGTGTCGCAGGATCGGTCCAGAAGGCAAGATTGTTGGGGTTGCGAAGATGGCCGAGATAATGCACGATCCGCTTGAAGGTGTGCGTTTGCGCGTCCCAGCCATCGAGAATGAAGACCGAGCCGAGTGTGTTGTCGGAGATATCATGCATCCCGGTCACGAAGATGCGGCCGTCCGGTGAGCGCGCGAAGAACCGGACACGCCGCAGGCCGCTGGCTGCGACGTTGATGTCGAAGGATTCCGGCAGCGAGAGCGTAATCGTCTTTCCCGGAGCGTAGTTGATGGTGTGCGGCACCTGCGCCGGCGAAAGAGCCGCGGCCATTAAGGCAAAAAGGAACAAAAACAGGAAACGAAATGAACGGAAGGACACGGCAACAGTTTATGCGCCCGAGCGTAATCACGCACGAAATTGAACAGCGGATAGGAACTGGTAGGTCAGGGCTTCAGCCCTGACAATCGCTGCCCCGAGCCAATCTCTTTCTGTGCGGCGGCGCGCTTTGCGCGCCGCCGGATAGAAAAAGTCACATTTTTCCGCTCGCCATACCAGGGCTAAAGCCCTGGCCTACCGCAACCGGAGTTACTACACAGCTTCTAAGACCTTTTCCCCTGAGAACCGGCGAGGTCGAAGCGGTCAAGGTTCATCAC
>JBAUCP010000531.1:0-3383 GCA_049677625.1 Occallatibacter sp.
GTGGTAGTGTGCGTTTTGCTTATCTGGGCGACCACACGAACTCGCGCGGCGCGGCGGACATGGGACTCTTCCCTGACCTGCTTCCCGGTTATGTGCCAGTTGCTGCTCCGGGCGCATTTGCCGAGTACGCCGGACTTCCCGCCTCAGCGGGCATGCCGATGGCGCGGATGTTTGAAGCCGCGGGCAAGGGCAAGCTGGGCGCGCTGCTGGTAGTGGGCGCGAATCCGGTTTCGGGGTTGGGCGTGAACCCGGCCGATTTGAAGAACACGTTCATCGTGGCGCAGGATCTCTTCCTGACCGAAACCGCGGCGCTTGCCGATGTGGTCTTTCCGGCGGCGAGTCTCTACGAGAAATCCGGCACCGTGACCAACACCTTTGGCGACGTGCAAATGGTGCGCAAGGCCGCCGACCGCGCCGGCGTGAAGCCGGACTTCGAGATCCTGGTGCGTCTCGCGGGCGGCATGGGCGTGGATGTGAGCACGCTGGTTCCCTTCGGGAAGCGCGGCATGACCTCCGACTTGGGGCAGTCGCGCGGTGCGCAGTCGGGCGAAGCCGACCGGCACTCGGTCTGGCTCGAAGCCAATGGCCTGGAGATGAAGCTCAGCCCCTTCGATCCGCTGGCGGTGCTGGACGAGATCGAGCGGCTGGTGCCGGGCTACAAGCTGGACCGGCTCAACCTTTTCAGCGGCAACGACGCGAGTACGGAGCCGGGCGCGGGGCCGGGCTTTGTGCCGGTTGCGGCACTGGCCGGCGCGGAGCGCATTGTTCCCGCGCACGACACTCTGTTCACCTCCGCAACGCTGGGCCGCTACAGCATCGGGCTCAGCGAACTCGAAAAGCATCAGGCAACCGAACTGGCCGAAACCGCGGCGGATTGAAGAACAAATGCGGGTCCTTCGACTTCGTCCGCTCAGGATGACAACTGTAAACGCAAACGGAAGTGTGACGGGAAGAGCCGAATGCAGGTAACATTCCTTCAATTTTTCCTGTGGAGCCTGTTCAAGGTCATCGTGGTCACGGTGGTGCTGCTCATGGGCGTCGCTTACACGGTGCTGCTGGAGCGCAAGCTGGTGGGCCGCATCCAGAACCGCTGGGGGCCCAGCCGGGTGGGGCCGTTCGGCCTGCTGCAGCCGCTGGTCGATGGCGCGAAAAATTTCCTCAAGGAAGACCTGATTCCAGCCGCGGCTTACAAGCCGCTCTATCTGCTGGCGCCGTTGATCTCGCTGGCCTGCGCACTGATTTCGATCGCCGTGATCCCTTTCGGCGAACCGAACGCCGGGCCGAATCATCTCGATCTCTTTGAAATTTCCAATGTGAACATCGGGCTGCTGGTGATTCTGGGCATCACCTCGATTGGCGTCTATGGGATTGCGCTGGCCGGATGGTCGTCGAACAACAAGTACTCGCTGCTCGGTTCTCTCCGCTCGTCAGCCCAGTTGATCAGCTACGAGCTGGCGCTGGGTTTGGCGCTGGTGGGCGTGGTGATGCGCGCCGGCTCGCTCAACCTGCGCGTGATTGTGGAGCAGCAGGCGGAGAAAGGCATCGCCACCTGGAATATCTTTGG
This sequence comes from Occallatibacter sp., assembly GCA_049677625.1. Taxonomy (GTDB): domain Bacteria; phylum Acidobacteriota; class Terriglobia; order Terriglobales; family Acidobacteriaceae; genus Telmatobacter. The sequence continues at coordinate 1,565 of JBAUCP010000531.1, forward strand.
CGGGCTGCAGTTCATTGCGTTCTTCATCTATCTCACGGCCGCCTATGCCGAGACCAACCGCGCGCCCTTTGACCTGCCCGAGGCCGAAAGCGAGCTGACCGGCGGCTACCACACTGAGTACAGCTCGATGAAGTTCGCCATGTTCTTCATGGCCGAGTACGCCAATATGATCACCGTGGGCTGCGTGGCTACGCTCTTGTTTCTGGGCGGATGGACCAGCCCGTGGGGCAACCTGCTGGGTCCGGTTGAGAACAACCTTGTCAACGCGCTGCTCTCGGTGTTCTGGTTTGTGGCCAAGGTCTTCTGCTTTCTGTTTTTGTACGTGTGGGTGCGCGGAACGCTGCCGCGCTTCCGCTATGACCAACTGATGAACTTCGGATGGCGGTATCTGATGCCGCTGGCGATTCTGAACATTGTGGGCACCAGCCTGTGGCTTGCGTATCGCTGACAGCCTGCCCCGAACCAACGGCTGTGGATGGAATCACAATTGAGTGACAGGCGGTCATTTACAATCGGGAAGGATTTGCCGGGAATTTGTCCTGAACTGAATCGCCTGTTCGCGTGCTCTAGTACCACGACCGTGTAGATTTGTGGTTTCCCAGGTCTCAAAAGCGAGACCTGGGGCACCCAAATTCATGGGCACGATTACAAATTCACCGGGTCGCGGTACTAGAGCATTTTGGAATTTAAGTTGCTAACCCGCCGGTCTGTTTGAACCGGCCTTAAGCCCGTAAGCGGCGGAACGATGCACCTGATCCTGTTTCTTCTTTTTGCCGGATTCTGTCTCGCTGGAGCCATCAACCTCCTGCTCCAGACTCATCCCATCAACAGCGCGCTCTCGCTGATTGTGGTGATGACTTCGCTGGCCGTGCTTTACCTTCTGCTGGGCGCGGAGTTTCTGGCCGCCGCGCAGATCATCGTCTACTCCGGCGCCATCATGGTGCTGTTCGTCTTTGTGGTCATGCTGCTGAACACGGGGCGCGAGGAGCGCACACTGGGCAGCCGCGCCGCGCGCGCCATCGGATTGCCGGCGGTAGCGGCCATCCTGGCGGTTCTGGCCACGCTCATTCTGCACATTCAGGGACTGGGCGGTGCGGCGATGAGCCAGGGCATTACCACCACCGAAGACCTGAGCCGCGTGCTATTCCACGAGCTGCTGCTGCCCTTTGAAGTGACCTCGGTGCTGATCCTTATCGCCATTCTGGGTGCGGTGGTGCTGGCGAGCCACGGCAACCGGGAAAGGACGGCCGCCAAGTGAGTTTTCTTCAGCAGGACGTTCCGCTGTCGTGGTATCTGCTGCTGAGCGCGGCGCTGTTTTCGCTGGGCGTTGTGGGCTTTCTCATCAAGCGCAATCTTATTACCGTCTTCATGTCGATTGAGCTGATGCTCAACGGCGTGAATCTTTCGTTTGTCACCTTTGCGCACCAGTGGCACGCGGTGAAGGGTCAGATCTTCGTCTTCTTTGTGATGATGGTGGCCGCGGCGGAAGCTGCCGTGGGGCTGGCCATCATTATTGCCGTCTTCCGCGCACGCGCTACGCTGGCCGTCGACCGTATCGACCTGATGAAACTATGAACGCGCCTCTCCATCTCTGGTTGAGTCCGCTGCTGCCGGTCGCGGGGTTCCTCATCAATGGAATCCTGGGCTCGCGGCTGCCCAAGTGGCTGGTGACCACCGTTGCGTTGCTCACGCCGCTCGGCGCTTTCGTCGTTGTGCTCTCCAAGATATTCGGATACTTCGGCGATATGCCGATTCCGGCTTTTCAGACTGTGACGGAAACCTGTGCGAACCAGTGGATCAACATCGGCACCCTCCACGT
>JBAUCP010000532.1:0-4598 GCA_049677625.1 Occallatibacter sp.
TCCCGCCCACAAAATCACCCTCCACTGGTGTCCATTCGGTTCGCTGCGGTCGCCAGCGCCATGATCACTCAAGAATTCACCCCTTCGCCGTCGTTGCTTTTTGATCACTCAGAAACATGAAGATCCACATCCCATTCAACAAGCCATGCATCGTCGGCTCCGAGCTTATCTATGTCGGCCAGGCCGTTGCAGGCGGTCATGCCAGCGGCGACGGTCCGTTCACCCGCCGTGCGCAGAAGCTGATGGAGGAGCGCTTCAACGCGCGGCGCATACTGTTGACCACTTCTTGCACTGCAGCGTTGGAGTTGGCGGCGCTGCTATGCGACTTCCGTGCCGGCGACGAGGTGATCCTTCCATCCTTTACCTTTGTCTCTACCGCCAACGCGGTCGTGCTGCGTGGCGCCACGCCGGTGTTCGTCGATATCCGGCCGGACACGCTTAATATCGACGAGCGGCTGATCGAAGCCGCAATCACGCCGCACACGCGCGCAATCTTCCCGATCCATTATGCCGGTGTCGCCTGCGAGATGGACGAGATTATGGCGATCGCCCGGCGTCATCACCTGCTGGTCGTCGAGGATGCGGCACAAGGTGTCTTCGCCAAATACAAGGGCCGGTCGCTTGGCACCATCGGCCAAATGGGCTGCTATAGTTTTCATGAAACCAAGAACTTCTCGTGCGGAGAAGGCGGTGCGTTGGTGATCAACGACCCTGCTCTGGAGAAGCGTGCTGAGATCCTCCGCGAGAAGGGCACCAACCGCAGCCAGTTCATGCGTGGGCAGGTGGACAAATACACCTGGGTAGATATCGGCTCGTCCTACGTTCCATCCGACATGTTGGCCGCCTTTCTGCTTGGCCAGCTCGAAAACATGGAGAAGATTACCGCGCGGCGCGAGGAAATCTTCAAGCGCTATGACAGTATGCTTGCCTCCCTGGCCGAGCGCGGCAATATATGCACGCCGTTTATACCTCAGCACTGCACCCCGAATTACCATATGTTCTACCTGCTGGCGGCAGACCTCGCGGAGCGTACAGCGCTTATCGCGCATTTGCGCCAGGCCGGCATCCTTGCAGTCTTTCATTATGTGCCGCTCCATTCCTCGCCCTTCGCCAAGTCTCTCGGCCTGCCTCAGCCGGATCTGCCAGTAACGGACGATACGAGCAGCCGGTTGCTCCGGCTGCCGATGTACTACGATTTGAGAGATCGAGACGTAACCGAAGTGGCCGAGGCGGTACTGGGTTTCTACGAGAACAGGAGCACCCTGTAGTTGCACATTTCGATTTTGCATCCCTGGCGCCAGCCTTGGAGCAGTGCTTGCCCCGGCTTTGGTTTGCCGGGTAAAGGCAGGAGCCGATAGGCAGATGATTCATCCATCCGTTTCGTTTTGGCCAATTCCGGTCGCTTACCAGTTATGGTGGAGCTTGGTCGGCGGGCGCGCTCAAGCCAAAGAAGCGAAACCTTCAAACGGAATGCCACCATGCTCGCCCCCACTTGTTGAGAGCGGCTTGATACATGCCCCGTTGACTCTCAGAACCGCACCACGAATTACCATATCTTCTACCTGCTGCCAACAGACTTCCGAGAGCGTATAGCATCTTATGATGCGCCAGCGAGGCTATCGGGCGGAGGCCACGAACTGGAGTGCCAAAATGAAAATTCCGATGAAAGCGGAAGTCACGATGGATCGCGACGCTCCCAAGACGATTTCGGCAGTAGCTGTGCTGGCCTGCGCGTGGCCAGCAATTTTTCTCGCCACCGTCTGCCTTTTGCCATTTCTGAACAAGCCTTTCAATATCGACGACCCGTGGTTCCTGACAACGGCGCGGCAAATCATCAAACATCCGATGCATCCGATGGATTTTGATATTTGCTGGAACGACACGCACGCTGCCGAATGCAGAAATGTCTATCAATTCGAATCTGGAAATGTCCTGATGGGGCAAGTTGCGCAAGGTTATGTACTCGCGCCGACAGTTCTGGGCGGCGCCCACGAGTGGATGGCACACTTAACGCAACTGGTGCTTGTCGGGATTGCAGTTTTGGCGATGACTTCCCTTGTCCTTCGGTTTGGATGGAATCGATGGCATGCAGTGGCCGGCGCTCTGCTTTTGGTGGCTATCCCTCCTTTTCTTCCCATGGCCAGCACGGCAATGCCCGATATCCTGGCGACGGCCCTTGCGCTGGTGGCAATGGAACGTTTGGCGGCTTGGAAAGCCGAGCGGAAGTGGGACCAGGGCGCGGTGGCCGCTGTCGCGCTGGGCCTCGCAGGCTTTGCGCGCCCACACCTCATGCTTCTGCTGCCTCTCGCGGCATTCTTTTTGCTTGAAAGCACAAAGCCCAGGGAGGTTCTGGAACAGATCCGCCGGAGGCTCTGGCTTTGGACTCCGGTCTTCGCAGGCCTTGGTTTACTCTTGGTAATCTTTTTTGCTGTGCGGGAGCATCACGCCATGCCGCTGGCCATTGTCACGGGAACGCAGTATATAAAACGCAATCTCATTTCATATCTGCTGTACTTCGCGTTTCCTCTACCGCTAGTGGCCTGCTGGGTGGTGTACCGTTTGAAGATCGGTCGGCAACCTATTGGTGTGATCTTGTCCGCCGCGTTAGTCGTCCCGTGGTTCTTTCTTTGGAATCAGCCGTTTGCTCAGTTCTTAGCTTCCTTCGGATTGGCGCTTGCCGGGTGCAGCGTGCTGTCCGGCGTGTTCTTCGAAGCTTTGAAAAAGCGCGATCATTTGGGGCTTTTCCTCGTGCTCTGGATTCTGATTCCTCTCCCCATTGTCTACTATAGTAACTTTCCTGCGAAGTACTTGCTTCCCTGTATGCCCGCCGTCATTCTGCTCTGCTTCCGGTTGATCGAAGGTATTTCGATCCGGATTGTCCGAGTTGCAGCCGTTGTGTTGATCGTTGCCAGCACAGGCTACTCTCTCCTGATTCTTCGCGCGGACGCCGACTTTGCGGAATTTGGTCGGGACGCCTTGTATCAATTGATTACGCCGCATGTTGCAGCAGGAGAAAAAGTCTGGTTCGGCGGCCAGTACTGGTCTTATTGGTATGCGCCCCTGGCTGGGGCAACACTCACATACCCAGGTGGCCCTCAACCCAGGCCGGGAGATTTGTTGGTATCCGATGCATTTGCGTGGGAGGCACATCCGGCGCAAATGCGTTTCCCGCATCGGACGTTGGTGCAAACGATAACCCACAAATATCGGTTCGGAAGAACCATGGGAGCTGGAATAGGCCTCTACTCGAATGGATCTGGTCCTTGGCTATGGGGGTTTGGGGACAGTGGCAAGGACCGATTTGAGCTCTGGAGGATCGACTGAGAGCCGAATTCTGAGAACCAGGGCGGTATACTGGCGCCGAGGCGGAACGCCGCGACGGTAGTTCCGATTTGTCATGCAGCGTTTTACCTGCGCAAGGCGGGCCGTAGCTGGCCTGCTTTTTCTCTTTTGCTCCACGTTTGCCGGCAGTCAGCAGGAAGCCGCGCGCACGGCGGTTTTGCTGACGGCCGCGGACGAGAACGGAGTGGCGGTTGCCAGCGCGCAGGTAACAATTCTGGAGCCTGGACAGAGCCCTGCGCAGTTGTGGACCGACTATGCGGGCCATTGCGCCTACACGCTGCGGCAGGATGCGCCTTACCAGATTCGCGCCGGCAAGCCTGGTTTCTACCAGATACAAATGAGCGGGATTGATCCGCACGGAAAAAGCGTGAGGATTGTGCTCACTCACGAGCAGATTGTGCGCGAGCAGGTGGACGTGACTGCATCCACGCCGGGCATTGACGTGGAGCAGACCTCCGGCGAGAGCATCATGAATACGCCGGAGATCGTCAATATCCCCTACCAGACTTCGCGCGACATCCGTTACCTGCTGCCCTTCAACCCGGGTGTGGTGCGGGACGCAGCCGGGCAGGTTCACGTGGCCGGATCGGAATCATGGGAGACGCTGGACACGCTGGATGGATTCGATATCCGCTCGCCCGAAGAGGGAACGCTGGACATGCGCGTGAGCACCGATGCGGTGCGCTCTATCGATGTGGAAACAACTCGCTATCCGGTGGAGTTCGGACGAACGACCGGCGGAGTGATCGCGCTCTACACCGGAATGGGCGACAACAAATTCCGTTTCAACGCGACGAATTTTATTCCTTCTTTCCGCAACGTGAACGGAATTCGATTTGACAATTTCGTACCGCGCTTTACGTTTTCAGGACCGCTCAAACGGGACCGGGCCTGGTTTTATGACGGCGTCGAAACCGAATACGACAACATCTATATCCCTGAGCTGCCGGCAAATGCTGACACCGATTCGCTGATACGCGGCAGCAACCTGGCCAAGGTTCAGGCTAACCTGACGCAGGGCAACATCCTGACCTCGGGCGTACTCTTCAACGATTACCACTCGCCCTATGAAGGGCTCTCGTCGATCACGCCGCAGCCGAGCACGACAAATCGCGACATCATTGCGTGGCTGCCTTATGCGCGCGATCAATGGAGCTTTGGCCGAGGGGCGCTGCTTGACGCCGGCGTGGCGGTGATGCGGTTTCGCGATGGACATGAACCGCGCGGCGATGCTCCCTACGAGATCACTCCGGAGC
>JBAUCP010000533.1:0-3848 GCA_049677625.1 Occallatibacter sp.
TGGCCGGCGTCTGCGCGGATGCGCGAGTGCGCGAACCGGCGGCGGCGCCGCACAGTGCAACGGCGATCCCGGTGATTGCGTGGCGGCGGGTGGGTGCGTTGATCTTGCTGTTCATGGTGTCCTCGCAGGGTGTTAAACCAACGGTCCAATCGGAACACGAAGGAAAAATATGTTCAAGAACATATTTTTGGTCGACAGGCAACGCTTCACCCGGCGATACTCTGCTGGGTCTCGCTGGACCAGATCATGCTGGGCGCAGGACTCACGTGCGGCGGAGGCCGGCGAACTGGCAGGCGATGCGCCATAAGAATGCGGGATTGGTGCGCACATAGCGCGGCCAAAGACGTCGTGGCTCCTGCATGAGACGATGGAGCCATTGCAGGCCGGCCCGCTTTACCCAATGCGGACTATCGCGCAACGCGCCCGTGTGATAATCGAAGGCCGCTCCTACGCCTACGAGCAATGGCGCCTGAAAGCGATCAACCCACCGTGCCATGAACCACTCCTGCTTGGGCGCGCCAAGCCCTACCCAGATAATGTCCGGCCTGGCATTCTGCACCGTCGTCAACATCTCCTCTTCTTCGAGCGGCGAGAGAGCTCCAAACGGAGGCGTGAATGTTCCGGCTATGACGAGTTCCGGATAGGCGGCTTGAAGCCTTTGAGCGAGTGCTTGCGCTACGCCAGGCCTGCCTCCGAGGAAAAAGTTACGGTAGCCGCGCTCGGCGGACAATCGGCACATGGCGATCATGAAATCCGGACCAAATACACGATCCATTTTTTTGAAGCCCTGAAGGCGGCCAACCCAGGTCATCGGCATTCCATCGGGCGTGTTGATGACGGCGCCATTCAGGACGCGGCGAAAACCGGGATCGGACTGGGCCTCCATGACTCCGTGCACGGCGGTGACGCAGATGTAGCCAGGCTTGCCTGCCGCAATCCATCGATCGGCGAGCGCGACTGCGCTGTCGAGATTCACGGCCGATACTCGTACTCCGAGCACATCGGCATGCGGATGTGCAAAGTCAGAGTCAGGCATTGGTATTCCTTTCCTTGAACTGTTGCTGACCCGATCTGATACTTCTGCTTTTTCGTGCGATTGAGCTTCCGCGGCCGATCAGACTCCGCGAACCGCAAGCAGCAGCGTATGAATGAGAATCGCGATATCAAGGAAGTAAGTCCGGTTGCGGATGTAGTAAAGGTCGAACTCAGGGTTCTCATGAATCGGAGCGGAGCGTGCCGAGCTAAGTTGCCACAGGCCTGTAATCCCAGGTGTGACATGGAGGCGCTGCATGTGCTGCGAGCGGTGCCGCGCCACAAGGAAGGGCATCTCCGGGCGCGGCCCGACGAGCGACATGTTTCCAAGCAGGACATTGAATAGTTGCGGCAGTTCGTCCAGGCTGCTTCGCCGGAGCCATCTTCCAACACGGGTAAGGCGCCGGTCATGCGAGGTGACCGGAGAAACGTCGTATGGCGGAACACAGGCATGCATGGACCGGAATTTGTAGATGTCGAAGAGCCTGCCGTGCAAGCCCACTCTCTTTTGAATGAACAGCGCAGGGCCGGGTGAATCGAGCCTGATGAGCAGCGCGATCGCGAGCAGAAGTGGCGCGAGAAGGACCAGCAGAATAGAGGACAACAAAAGATCCAATGCGCGCTTTGTCCAGGCGTAGAGCCGCGAGTGGGGACGATCGGCAATCGACGCGACGAGCGCGCTGCGAACGCTCATCCATTCAGCCTGCTGAAATGACGCGATCGAAAGCATGGGAACAAAGACCACGCGCGAGCCGGTTTGTTTCGCTGCACGCACTATCCCGGCGAGGTTTTCCGGCGAGTGGGCCGCTGCGACCAGGAGCAGGTTGCATCGGCAGGACCGCAAACGGGCAGGCGTAAGAGGTCCGCGATGCGTCGGGAAAGCAGCGGATCGCGGGAAATCGAACTCGGAGATGCAATCGGCGGTATGCGGCAGATCGTCATCCACCACAGCAACGGGAAGAAGACCGAGCCGCGGCGAATGCAGCAGGAACGAAGCGATGCGCCAGCCGGCTTCTGCGGCTGCGTAAATGACCACACGGTCGGCGCCGACACCTTTGGCGTGCATGGCGCGAAGAACTGCAACCAGAAGGCGCCTCTCAAGAATGAGCAGGAGCGAAGTGAGGATCAGTGCAAGAAAGAAGATTGTGGTCGAGACGCCCAGATGGAAAAAATAACTGACGGGCAGAAGAGTGAGCACGGACAGTATAGAGACTCGTGCGGCGCACTCGGTCTCTCGAATCTGCAGCGGGCTGCCGATCGCGCGGCGAGCGTTCTCAGAGTGGAACAGAAGCGCGGCGAAGAGACCGGCGAAGGCGCTTGCAGCCAATGAATCGTGGGCCGCAAATCGGAGCTGTCTTGCGGGATGCAGCAAGAAATCGAAAAGATATGCTGCGAATACACCAAGAGCAGCAGCGCCGAACTCCGCCAATCCTTCCGAGAGAGCGAGGAGACTGCGAAAGCTCTCGGGAGAAATGACCCTCCCGCTGCTTCGATCGACAGGAACGCTCGACGCGGGCAATTCGGGCGCGGCGATCTGCAGCGTCTCCGCGTCAAACTCGACCTGGCAGTCCGGCGCGCTCATAGAGAGTTTCTCCCCGAGGCAGTGACGCGGATAGCGGCAGATTTCCTGGAAGCAGGAGCGTCTGCATGGGCTGCAATGAGCCGGCGATACAGATCGATGTATTGCCGGGCGAGGATGGGCGCCGAAAACCGCGGCAGGGAAATCGGAGCCGGAGCAGGCTCGCGCAGACTCGCGACGATTGCGTCGGCGAGCGATTTCTCGGCATTTCCGCGCAGAGACACGTAGCGGCAATGATTGCCGCCGATTTCGCGAAAGGCGGGAATGTCCGAGCATACGACCCGTGTGCCGGCAAGCAGCGCTTCCGCGACAGGCAGGCCGAAGCCTTCAATGCTGGAGGGAGCCGCGAGTGCTGCGCAATGCTCATAGCACCATTGCAGCTCGGGATCGGAGAGGCCTTCGAGAAGATGAATTCGAGCCGCGAGCGCAGTGCCGGAGATGAGCCGATGGATCCGCTTGGTTTCAGGCCCGCGCATGCCCACGATGACCAGCAGCATATTCGGATCGATGCGCTCATGACGCCAGAGATGCGCGTAGGCGCGAATCAACAATGGGATGTTCTTGTTGCGGCGATGCTGTGCAACGCTGAGCAGGAACGGCTGGCCCTGCCAGGAGGGAAGCGGAGACTCGGTGGAGCAGACTGTAGCGGGCTCAACACAGTTGTAGATGCGTACCGATTTTCGCGCCGCGATGAGCGGCGCATGGCGAAGGAGCCGGAGACTTGTGGCATCAGAGACGCAGGCCACTGCGTCAACGTTGCGAAGACACTGGCTAAGCGTGATGCGGTTGAAGAGGAACTTCGGAAAGCCGAAGTTAATTGGAATGTCATAGGGGTACATGTCATGGAGCGTGACGACCGTTGGGCAGCGGAACGATGCGGAATCAACCGGCATTGGAAACGTGAGGTGCACGATATCCGCACCCAGGGATGAGGCGAGCTTTGGAAGATCGCGATAGTGCCACAAATTGCGGCTGAGCGAGGAGAGATTCATCTCAGCAACGTGAGAAACGAGGCGTGAGCCGGGCACCAGGCCTGCGGCACGCACTAGATCTGCCTGCCACGGAGCCACGACAAGATGCAGCGTGGATACCTCAGGCATTTGCAGCAGGCAGTGAGCCAGGTTGAAGGCGTGGCGCGGCAGACCGGAAATGGTCGAGCAGAAAGACGCGGCTGAAAGCAGAATCTTCATAGCTTCGACTCCTCCTGAAGGGCGAGCGGAAAGGGCATGGGTGAGGC
>JBAUCP010000534.1:0-5324 GCA_049677625.1 Occallatibacter sp.
GGGGAACTGCGCTTGACCGTGAACGACCCATCCGGTCGTGCCGTCCACTCGGAGGTCCAGCTTGTCAGCGACGCCAATGAGTACCGCTCCACGTTCACGACCGATGCTCAAGGTAGAGTGGATGTAAGGCGGCTGCCCTATGGAATCTACCAGGTGCGGGTTCACGCGCCCTCGTTTGCCCAATTCTCCGAATCGGTAGTCGTACGTTCAACTCTCCCTGTCGACCGTACGATTCAATTGAAAGTGGCTCCGGTTTCCCAATCAGTGACAGTTCGCGAGTCTGAAACGCTGCTTGATCCGTATCGCGCAGGGGCATTAAACGAAATGGGGCAGCAGACCATTCAGAACCGGTTGACGTCAATTCCGGGCCGCACCGTTCAGGACCTGGTCAACACGGAACCAGGCTGGCTCTACGAAGGAAACACTGTCCTTCATCCCCGAGGATCCGAATATCAGACGCAGTTTGTGATCAACGGCATCCCGCTTACCGACAACCGTTCTCCCGGTTTTGGCCCGTCGATTGAAGCGAACAACATACAGTCCATGTCAATTTACACTGCAGGCATTCCGGCCCAGTATGGTCGCTCGCTCGGTGGCGTAGTGGTGGTCAATACGATACAAAACGAACAACCTGGCTTTCACGGGGAATTCACTCTGCTTGGAGGCAGCTATGCCACCGGCGGGATTGAAACGCAGGACGAATACACTTGGAGAAAAAACACGGTGGGGTTCAGCGGTGCAGGAAACATGACGGACCACTATCTCAATACTCCAGCCCCCGAGAACTACACCAACAACGGCACCACAGGAGAGTTCTCGTTGAATTATGAGCGGCAGTTCACGCCGAAGGATCATCTCACGATGATTGCCAGTCGCGAACTCGCTCGCTATGCGATTCCCAATGAATTGGTCCAGCAGAACGGCGCTTACGTGCCAAATGGCGACAATACGGATGGATGTTCCGGTCCGGACCCTGCCTCGGATAATTGCGTTTACATTCCGGGCGGCCAGTTGCAGACCAGCGACAATTTCGAAACCATGGGCATCCTCTCCTACGAACACATCTTTTCGTCCGATACGATGGGCGCGCTGCGCGGCATGGCACGTGACAACTCTCTCGACTTTTATTCCAACCCGGCCTCGTGGCCTGTGAATGTCACGCAGCGCAACGACTTCAAAGACATCTACTTCAATGCCAGCATCACTGCCGATCGTCGCCATCAGGAGTGGAAGGCAGGCATCCAGACGGACAACAAGTTCCTCCATGAAAGTCTCAGTTACCTGATTCCCGACTGTGATGACCCTAACAATCCGCAATGTCCATTCAACGTGGGCGTCATTGACGTAGCCGCAACCAGTTTTGCCTTTTCCGGCAGCCGACCTGATTTGGAGCAAGCGGCGTATGTGGAGGATTCCATACATCTAGGCAATTGGTCGATTGATGCGGGACTTCGCTGGGACCATTACCAGCTCACCGTCAACAAGAATGCCGTCAGCCCGCGTGTTGCCATTGCGCGCTATTTTCCCTCGGTTGGACTTCAGGTTCACGGTTCCTGGGATCACATTTTCCAAACGCCCTCCTTCGAAAATATCCTCTTGTCCAGTTCCCCTGAGGCGCAGGCACTCGACACCAGCGTTCCCATCGTGCAACTGCCGGTTGAGCCTGCGCATGGAAACTACTATGAACTGGGCGCAACAAAGGCATTGTTCGGCAAGCTACGCGTGGACACGAATATGTACAGACGCGATGTGAAAAACTATCCCGACGACTCGCAGATCTTCAGTACAGGGATTAGCTTTCCGATCGAATTCGATAAGGCGATCATTTATGGCGCTGAAGCCAAGCTTGAGGTCCAGCAATGGGGGCGGTTTTCAGGATTCGCCAGTTACTCCTATATGGTGGGGAACGTCTGGAACCCGGTCACGGGAGGCCTGTTCCTCGGTGGAGATGCAATTGATGCAACAAGTCAGCTAACGGGACACTCCCCTGACTCGCAGGACCAGCGGAATTCGGTGCGGGACCGCATCCGGTATCAGGTTACCCCGCGTGTGTGGATCGCGTTGGGAAGTGATTACAATACCGGCCTACCGTTTGACGCGAATCAGACCGTACAGCAGGATGTCGCCGAGTATGGTCAGGCAGTCGTGAATCATCTCAATTTTGGTCGCGGCCGAATCCTTCCCTACTTAACGGAGAATGCTTCAGTCAGCGTCGATCTCTATCGGCGGGAAAAGGCCTCGGTACGTCTGCAGGCTGACGGTGAAAATCTGAGCAACAAACTGGAAGTAATTGACTTTGGAGGGTTGTTCTCCGGCAACGCAATCGGCCCAGGGCGCATGGGTATGCTTCGCTTGGTTACGGCATTCTGATCCCGCGCTCCATTGCCCAATATGTCTTCAACAGTCAGGCGATTCCGCGTGCAAGATGCCGGTTTTTTATTCGGAATCGCACTTCATCTTGGGCTCAAAGGCTGCAAGAGTGCCGAATCCGCCGAGTCACTCATCGACACGGATTACACCCGAAAGTCGGCCAGTGTTCACAAATCCGATCCACCTGGAGGTAAAACCGGCTTCTCGGCCAAATATGCCAGACAGCTGATTCAGGCTCGCGCCCAACTTTGTGCATGATAAAGAACGTTCACGTCAGGAACCCTGCAACGATGCTTCCCGCGCCGACGTGGCTCTATCGCGGCTGGGTTTTCCACGAAACCGAAGCACTGTTGGCGGTTGAGGGGAGCGCTTCCTCTGTCCAAAAAGCAAATTGGCGATAGCGTCCTTTATCATTCACTACTTGGTTGTCAGGCCCGCAACAGGTTTTGCGTCATCTATCCGAGATGCCGGTTTGAACGAAGTCGCTGGCGCGACGGATTGAGAGTAGTGGTGAGGGTAGCAAGTCACGCCGTTTAGGGTGAGAGGTCATAGGGAGGAGGTTCCTATGACCCCACTTCGCCAGCGCATGCTTGAGGAACTTCAGCGGCGCAACTACTCACCGTCCACCATCCGCGGCTATCTCAACGCCGTCAGCCAGTTTGCCGAGTACTTCCATCGCTCGCCGGAACAACTTGGTCCGGAGCACCTGCGGCGTTATCAGCGATACCTGCTCCAGGAGAGGAAGCTTGCACCCAGCAGTGTCGAGATGCGCATCTCCGCGTTGCGATTCCTGTATAAGCGGACGCTGAAGCGGAAGGACCTCGCCTTCGACGATCTCATCTTTCCCAAGGTGCCGCATAAGCTGCCAACTGTTCTCAGCCAGGAAGAGGTGGTGCGACTGATCGATGCTGCACCCAACCGCCTGTACCGCATTCTCCTGGTGCTGCTCTATGCCACCGGCGCACGCAGGGCCGAAGCGGCGCGGCTCAAGGTCGAGGACATCGACAGCCAGCGCATGGTGATCCACATCCGCCAGGGCAAGGGTGCGAAGGACCGCGATGTGCCACTCTCACCCAAGCTGCTCGAGGAGTTGCGCAGCTGGTGGCGATGGAAGAAGCCCAACGACTACATGTTTCCCAGCACAGAAGGCCAGCGCGGAACAGACCAGCCTATCTCGGACAAGACTGTCTGGAACGCATGCCAGGCAGCAGCAACGCGTGCCGGACTCACGAAGAAGATTCATCCGCACACACTGCGCCACAGTTATGCGACGCATCTGCTCGAGGCCGGAGCTGACCTGCGCACGATTCAGATATTGATGGGCCATGAGCGGCTCGAAGATACAACTGTCTATCTCCAGCTCTCGCGGCGTCACCTTCATGCCGCTGTCAACCCGCTGGAACAGATCGCGCTCCCCGCAGTAGAGGAGGGCAGGAAGCGATGAGCCGGCCACCCTTCGAGGTGGCCGACGTCATTCGTATTGCAGGCGACAGCTTTCGACAGCGTTACAGCGCTTCCTTGACCTGGCCACAGCGCAAGGTGCTCGACGCTATCGCGCGCTGCCGCACCGCCGCCCTCGGCGGTCATCGCGATGCGTGCGTAAGCTGCGGCCACCAGGCCATCTCGTATAACTCCTGCCGCAACCGGCACTGCCCCAAGTGTCAGACCGCTGCGCGCGATCAGTGGTTGCGGAAGCGGCAGCAGGAACTATTGCCTGTGGACTACTATCATCTCGTCTTCACCGTCCCACATGAGCTCGTGCCGCTGATGTGGCAGAACAAGCGTCAACTGTTCTCCTTGCTCTTTGAGACTAGTGCCGCCACACTGCTCGATCTCTCTGCCGATCCGAAGCACCTTGGCGCACAGACGGGCTTCTTGTCCATCCTGCACACCTGGGGACAGACACTCACTCCACATCCGCACATTCACTGCGTCGTGCCCGGCGGCGGACTCGCGCCAGACCACTCGCGATGGATCTCTCCCCGTTACACCTTCCTGCTCCCAGTCAAGGTGCTCAGTCGTGTATTCCGCGGTAAGTTCGTCGCCGGGCTGCGGCGGCTCTTTGCCCGCGATCAGTTGCGCTTCTTCGGCGAGTGCTTGCCACTTCACAACCAGAAGCGCTTTAACGTCTTCCTGCGCACACTCTATCGGCAAGACTGGGTCGTCTATGCCAAGCCGCCCTTCGGCGGCCCTGAACATGTGCTGCACTATCTGGCTCGCTATACGCATCGCGTCGCCATCTCCAACCATCGCCTGCTGTCGGTATCAGCCGCTGAGGTCTGCTTCCGTTGGAAGGACTACGCCCATCACGGCAGGCAACGCACCCTGACACTTGCCTCTGAAGAGTTCCTGCGCCGGTTCGTACAGCATGTGATGCCACGGGGCTTTCCCCGTATCCGCTACTTCGGCTTCCTCGCAAACCGCAGAAGAGCCTACATGCTGCCACTCTGCCGCGCTCTGCTCCGCCAGGCTCTACCTCAAGAGACACCGCTCCTCGCGAAGCCTTCGCTGTGGAAGTGCCCGCGCTGCCATGGACCCATGCATCTGGTTGAGCGCATGACTGTCGCACAACTGTTCTTCGCCGAACACAAGAAGGGATACCGGCTTGATTCTTCCTAGCTGTTTGACCAACGCGGCCTTCACCGTATGCTTAATGGCACGCTTAATGGAAGTGTGCCTCGGGTCAGAAAAATGGCGTTTCCTATCCGCGCCGGTCGTCGTTCCCCAGCGTCTCTTCATCCACTTGCGCATCCCCAGAAAAAGCCCGGCTCACTTACCAGCCGCATTCGCTGAAACCACTCTGCCTAAAGCCATGAAAAACCCATAGCCAAATTCCTGCCCCGATCGCGCCAGCGCCTTCCTTCAAACCGCTCTATCCGACCTGCTCCGCACAGCCTCCTGCCAGTCATCGCGCCTGATCGCGCGGAGCAGCTCCGATAGAGTCCTGACGTTTT
>JBAUCP010000535.1:0-2432 GCA_049677625.1 Occallatibacter sp.
AAGTAGGGATTCTCAATTATGCCTGGACCCATGCGTACGGCGAGGAGGCTGCGTGGGTAAAGCGCCATCCTGAAGCTTTCGCAAATTCCTCCTTTCACCAGAAGGGCTGCTTTGACGTTGGCAGATACTTTGATCCTGGTGCGCGCCTGCATGCGGACACCCGGCCTCTGGGCGGATTGCCCGGCGGCATTCCTGAAGGCATGCCGGTCCACCGGGCATACGCCGCGCAATGGGGCAGCCTGTCACACGCTGTGGGTCTCGACGCAATCATGCTGCGAGATTCGTTCGGACTGCCGCTCCCATATCAGCGTGGAGGGCCGTGGGGGCTGGTGGCCCCGTCTCCGGCCGTGATCCACAAGGCAACGCAAGACGTAGAAGACCTAGTGCGCGAGACCAAACAGGCAAATCCCGTCGCTCTCGTGATGATGTATTCAAGCGGCGCCAGCGCGATTGCCGACTGGCGCTCAAATGGACTGGACCTCGAAGCCGTAGCAAGGCAGGGTTACCTCGATATCTGGGTCGACCAGACCTGGGCCGGCGCTTGGAATGAAGTTGGCGTGCGCGATCATGCCTTCTGGAATGGCCCGGCGAAGGGATGGACCTATCAGCTCGCCTACATGCTTACTCATGCCGCCATCCTCGCGGACACCAGGGTTCGACATTACTCGCTGGTTGAAACCTTCGATGCGTGGGAGAGCTGGGATGTGATTCACACCGCACCGGAAAAACTGCGATGGGGCATCTGGGCATATTCTCATGCAGCCGTGAAGACGCCTCACGGGCTGAAGATTCCAGCGGGAGCCTACATCTCGTGGGCTAACCAGGGCGATCGTCTGCTCAGTGAGAACGATGTCCGATTCCTCGCCACAAATATCAATGCCGCGGTGACCGATGCTCATCGGATGAGCGATGTGATGGGGCCGACCCTCGTCTACAATCGCGCTGCGATGCAGTGGCAAGCTGAGCACGCATCTCCTGATGGGCAAATCAACGAGTGGCTCGATGAGCAGGCAGGCTCGCTGATCAAGTGGCCTGTCCCCATTCTGTCCGCCACTCGCATGGAGTGGCTCCCACAAGTCCACTCTGACTTGTTTGTGGTGCAAACTCCGGTTCATCTTCCTCCGCCGCAGTTGAGCGAGCTCGTCAAGCTGATCCGCACCGGACAACCTGTCGCGCTGCTCGGCAGTGCGGCCGGCGGCATCGATCCGCGATTGGCGGCGCTGGCGGGATTACGAGGAGATTTTGATGCTATGCCCATTGAAGTCCGATCATGCCGCGGAACGACCGGCGCGCCGGGGTTTGCCAAGGGTTCTGAAGCATCATTCAACTCCTTCTGCTATCCGCAGTCCATTGAGGCTTTGCCATCGGCACAGGTGATCTACCAGGCTGACGGAGTTCCACAGTTAACGCTTGCAGCCGCCGGGGGAAAACGGATTATGGTGTGGAACCCGCCAGATCTGCGTTCGACTGAAGGGCAGCCACTCTCCTGGATATGGGGAAACACCGGCACTCCGTACGCGCTGGCTGCAGGCGCAATGAACCAATTGCTCAAGCAGCGAGCCTGCCTCCACACCAGAGAAATCGACTTGAAGCAAACCATGAATATCGCCGCCTGGCGTACGGTCGACGGACATGTCCGCATTTTGGCCGGCAACCTGGAGGAGGGCCTGCGCGACGACGCGGATTTGTCACGCCACGCTGTCCTCGAGGTCCCGGCAGGCTGGGGCGCAACGCAATGGAAGGATCTCTGGACGGGACGCAACCTTTCCACGGATGGCCTCGCGCTTTCTGTCGACCTGCCACAGGCAGCTTCGATGCTGATTGACGCGTCGAGATAAAAGGAACGGTTTCAGACGGTGACGCGCGATTGGAAACCTGCCGCACGTCATAGAATGCAAGCCGTGGCTATTTGCTGCCGCCAGATTGTTTCGTGGCGGAATCAGAGGCTTTGCAGCCGTTTGGCCATAGGGAAGGTAACCCGGCGCAGGCGTGTGTTTCTCGCGCCCATGGGCACCAGCGTAACTGCGGCTGGTGTGCCATCGTTGGCAAGCATCTCGCCCGAGAGGAACACGCTCGGGCCGTCGAGCGGATAGTCGGGATCGGCGTTCGCTCCCGATCCGGGAACAAAACCAAATCCTGTGCCAAGCTTATCGGCGGGCAGCGCAAGATCGGTTTCCGCATCCTGGGTTTTGGTGACGAAGTAATCCTTAAACTCAGGCCGTGCGTAGGTCTTCACCGTTTCCGCTTCTCCCTTCACCGGCAACACATACAACAGCGGACCATACTGGAGAGCGAATTCGTTGTCGAGTGCCGGAAGCGCGCGAACAGTCTGCGTGAAACGGATAGAAATCGAATCTCCGGCTTTCCATTGTTTGCGCACTTGCCAGAAGGAACCGGCACGGCGAATGCTTGCTCCAGGACAGACGATTTTT
>JBAUCP010000536.1:0-3050 GCA_049677625.1 Occallatibacter sp.
GACAGTGCAATTATCATGCGAACTTCAGACTCAGGACACTAGGAGCGATTCTCATTGTAGCCGCGGGTCATCTCGCCGAGAATCCGGTCGCGCGGATTGCTGGAGGCCAGCAGCCGCTCGGCGACGGCCAGCGCATCGCGTTTAGGCTCGTCCTGCCCCAGCTTGAACTTGGCTTCCAAACGGTCGATGCGGAACTCAAATCCGAGAATGGCGGGAAGCCGGCGGGTAATATCTTTCTCCGGGATTTCGCTTGTCTGCCAGCCGTTCGGAACGCCGGCCTCGTTGAGCTGCGTTAGCTCTTCAATTGCGTCGCGCAGCTCTCCCTCGTCCTGGAAGGTCAGAGTGCCATAGCAGTGGACCGCGGTGTAGTAAATGGTTGGGGGCATATCGCGGCCGGGGTACCAGCTTGCGCTGACATAGCTGCTGGGGCCTTCGAAGATGGCCAGCGAAGGAGATTTATCGCGCAGCAGCGCGGCGGCATGGCTGTTGGCGCGGGCAATGTGGCTGGTCAGAACCCGGCGCTCGCGCGAGAGAACAAAGGCGAGATTGGTGGCGTAGGGAGGGGAGGGCAAACCGGGCTCAGTAGAGGAGCCGTTCGAGACCAGCAACCCCCACGAGTTCTGCTCAATCAGACTGAAGATCTCCGTCTCCGAGCCGGGCTTCCAGCAGTCTCTGACGAACATGGCGCGCCTCCATCTTGCCGAAATGGCGAAACACGCAGGGATCCGGAAAAGATGTCTGGCTCCATTCAGCTGCTTCAATTTTATTGTTGAATGAGTGCCAGTAAAGTGCCAGTTGCGGGCTGCGCTAAGGGGCCAGATGGCGTTGCGAGCTGAACGCAATGTTGGTTATTCTTCAGCGGTTGAAGGGCACAGGCGGCCGGCGTGAAGGCGCTCTAACCATTCTGGACCCATTCTTTTGCTCAACACTGGCTCTTTACTGGGGCCAGTATCCGGCGGAGGATGGTCTTCAAGATCAAACATCCGGGCGGTCACCCTCCTGCTCCTGGGTGACTACCCACCCCTGCATCCGCAGTTGATACCAAGGCTTCCCGGTTCGACATGGGTCGGCTTTTTCCCGATGCGGAATCCGCTCAGCGCATCTCTCTTGCTGAATTTTGCGGTCCTGTCGGCAATCGAATACAAATTCAAATCTGGAGGTCGGTTCGATGCAGACGAGCAGATCCATCTCTCTACTGTGGATTGGATGCGCGGCACTGTTGCTGCTGGCGGCGGGGGGCCAGGCCTGGGGACAGAACGCGTCCATCGGCGGCATTGTGACCGACACCTCAGGCGCCGTGGTGCCCAACGCGCAGGCAGTTCTGACGAACAGGGCAACCCGCGAGAAATTCGCGACCGTAACCAACAAGGTGGGCCTCTACACGCTGGCCGGCGTGATGCCCGGCGCCTACGATCTGACCGTCTCCCTGAGCGGATTCAAGACGGAGCAGAGAACCGGGATCGTAGTCGATGTCGGCGCCAGGATTTCTCTGGATGTGCAGTTGAGCGTAGGTTCGCCGGGCGAAGAGGTGACCGTGAATGGCGGCGGCCAGAGTATCGACACAACGGACGCCAGCGTGAGCACGGTCGTCAACCGCCAGTTTGTCGAAAACCTTCCTTTGAACGGGCGCAGTTTTCAGTCGCTGATCACGGTGGCGCCGGGAACTGAAGTGGTGCCGTCGCAGGGGCAGGGATCGAGCGGAGAGATCAGCGTGAACGGCCAGCGGACAGAGGCGAACTACTACACCGTGGATGGCATCAGCGCCGACACCGGAGCTACGGTAACCACGGGTGGTTTCATCGGCGCCGGATTCAGCGGAGCCACGCCGCAGGAGAGCGCTCTGGTCACCACGCAGAGCATCATCTCGATCGACGCGCTCGAAGAGTTTCGCGAATCGACATCGACCTATTCGGCCGAGTATGGACGGACACCCGGCGGGCAATTCAGTTTCATCTCGCGGTCCGGAACCAACCAGTATCACGGATCGGCGTATGACTTCCTTCGCAACGATGCGATGGACGCAAAAAACTACTTCGATACGACCAAGTTGCCCGAGCGGCAGAACGATTTCGGTGGAACGCTGGGCGGACCCATCCGGATTCCGCATCTCTACAACGGGCACGACAAGACATTCTTCTTCTTCTCGTATGAGGCGCTGAGATTGCAGAATCCGCAGGCCGCGCAGCTCTACAATGTGCCGAGCAATGCATTTCGCCAAGCGGTCTCCACTCAGCAGCCGGACCTGGTCCCGTACATCGCGGCATTTCCGGTGACCAACAATCCCGACCTCGGCAACGGGCTCGCCAACTATACTGCCGGTTACTCTGCGCCCAGCGACCTCGACGATCGCAATGTCCGCGTAGATCACTCGTTCAACGACCGCTTCAAGTTATTCGGCCGCTACACCGATGTGCCGTCCAACAGCCTGCTCCGCCAGCCCACCGACCTGGCGCAGGTGAACAATACGGTCCGCAACGTGAAGATGGCGGTCGGGGGGCTGGATTCGGTGCTGGGCAATTCGCTGGAGAACGAACTGCGCTTCGGGCTCTCCGGCAACGACTATAAATCGCAGCGCTATCTCGACAATTTCGGCGGCGCGACGCCGCTGAGCATCGGCACCGCGCCGGGGCTTACGAACGGCGACTGGATGACGTTCTTCCTATTCTATGGCCTCTATCCCTACTACCTGATCGAGCCGCAGTCGAACCGCCAGCGCCAGATCAACGTGGTGGACTCCTTCACCCAGACGCTGGGCAGGCATACGCTGAAATACGGCGTCGATTACCGCCGGCTTGTGACTTCAGAGGAGCTGCCGCCGCTGTGGGAAGTGGCTTTCTACTTCGACGAAGCGGCAGTGCTGTCCAATGCGCCTGCGGGCCTGTATGTCTACACGCAGTCCATCAACATGAAGTCGCAGAACGTCAACTTCTCAGCCTATGTGCAGGACGACTGGAAGATCGCAGACCGGCTCAGCGCGTCGCTGGGGCTGCGCTGGGACGTGAATCCGGCTCCGTCGGATCTGGACGGCAACCAGCCGTACACCGTTACCG
>JBAUCP010000537.1:0-3308 GCA_049677625.1 Occallatibacter sp.
AGAGACTGGAGAGACTGGTGCGGACGAGGCTGAATCCGAAGCACGCGGCCCGTCCACGACAGGCGACAAGATTGCCTTGCGCTCAGCGGATTGCCCAGACGACTTTGGAGTCTTGCCGGAGGAATGAGCGGCCTCCCATGCTTCCCACTCGTTCGATTTAACAGGCTCAACGGTTGCAGGTGCCTGGCTTTCCCACGAGTAAACAGGTGTAGCCGTAGCAAGCGCTTGGCTTTCCCACGAGTAATCAGGCAAATCTGTAGGGGAATCTTCGCTATCCCAACCGCCGAAATCGTCGGGAAGTGTATCAGGTAGCGACGGAGCTATTTTTTCTGGAGATGCCATTGATCATCCTCTCCTTTCTCGTAGACAGCACCTTTGTATGTGCGCGTTTCGCGCGGTTTTGCACTGGCGGCAGTGTGCTCGCCTGTTGCTTCCGCCTGTACAAAATCTGCAGGGGCAGCGTTGGTTGATGTGAAGGCCCGCGTGGACGGCGTCTGCGTGGGTGCGGTTTGCGACAAGGCAATGTCAGGCAATACTTCCACCTCAAGTGCGACCGCAGCTTGCGCCGTGGCATATTTTTCTGTATCCAATGGAGTGAACGATGCGGAAAGGGTATACCATCCAGGCGCGAGTATGTGGCCTGCGGATGGAGTGTAGACAAATGTTCCCGGAACCGATGCCGTGGCATTCAACTGCGTAGCGCTCAGCGCAGTACCGTAGAAAATGGCAGAGGGGGCCGGCCAGGTGATGAGGGGTGGCAATTTCTCGGTAACAGTGAGCGATACGACGGCGTGTGCCGTTGTGTAATTCAAGGTGTCGGTCGGAGTGAAGGTTACTGAGAGCTCATGCACGCCCGGCCCAAGTATCTCGCCCGCAGCAGGTGTATAGGCAAAAGATCCCGGTACTGTTGCTGTGGCATTGAGCCGCGCGGCGCCGAGGGTCGAACCGTAGGCAATCGGATCCGGCGCCGGCCACGTGATGGCAGGAGCCGCCTTGGCCACGGTCAGTGATACGTGAGCCTGCGATGCAGAGTAGCCTAAAGTATCTGCCGGAGTGAAAACCACGGACAGATTATGCTTTCCAGCCGCAAGCACCGCGCCCAAGCCAAAGTTGTATTCGAATGTTCCCGGAACCGACGCCGCGGCGCATAGTTGCGCAGGGCTGAGTTGCGTGCCGTATGTAATCGGATCGGGTGTCGGCCATGTGATGCTGGACGCTGCCCTGGCCACAGTGAGCAACACGGTGGCCTGTGCCGTGGTGTAGTTCTCGCTGTCCGCGGGGGTGAAGGTTACTGAGAGCGTGTGCGCTCCCGGAGAGAGCACCTCGCCCGGCGCAGGAGAGTATTCGAATCTGCCGGGTATGGACGCTGAGGCATTGAGTAGAGCATCGTCCAATGCGGTGCCGCAGGCTATGTCGGCAGGCGCTGGCCAGGAGAGGGCCGGTGTTGCCTTACCCACAATAATTGAAGTTGCGCCCAGCAGTGGACCGTCGCTGCCGGAGTCTGGGGGAGTGAACGTGACCCAGAGCGTGTGCGTTCCCACCGGCAGCACATGACCTGGGCCGGGTGTGTAGATAAAAGTTCCTGGAACCGATGTTGTGGCATCGAGCTGAGCGGTGGTGAGCTTGTCCCCGTATGTGATCGGATCGGGCGCCGGCCATGTGATGGTTTGCGTTGGTCTGGCCACTGTGAGCGACACGGTGCCGTGTGCCGTGGTGTAGTTCGCGCTGTCCGCGGGGGTGAAGGTTACCGAGAGCGTGTACTTTCCCGGAGAGAGCACCTCGCCCAGGGCATGAGAGTATTCGAATCTTCCCGGTATCGACGCCGAAGCATTGAGTTGGGCATTGTCCAATGCGGCGCCGCAGGCTATCTCGACAGGTGTAGGCCAAGAGAGAACCGGTACTGCCTTGGCTACAACGATTGAAGTTGCGGCCAGCACTGGACCATCGCCGTCGGAGTCTGCCGGAGTGAACGTGGCCCATAGCGTGTGCGTTCCTGCAGGCAGCACATGGCCTGGGCCGGGTGTATAGACAAAAGCTCCCGGAACCGATGCTGTGGCATCGCGATGGGCTGCGGTGAGCTTGTCCCCGTACGTAATTGGATCGGGCGCCGGCCATGTGATGGCCGGAGTTGTGCGCCCATCATCCGAAGCCTGAATCGTAGTGCTCTGCGGTTCGTTATTTCCAGAATCCACCTGCGCAATACCTCTACCGGGACCTCTTAGCTCAGAATCCCTCTTCTTTTCCTGTGGAGCGGAGCGTCCAGCAGTCGAGCTGGCCTTCTCCTGGCTTATGCCCGAGCTGCGAGTTTCTGCAAGCCCGGTGTCGCCGTACCACTGCGTGCGCGCGGCGTCTTTATCATCGGGAATCTTCCACCGCTCCGGCTTGACGATGAGCCTTCCCAGGGTCTTTTCTGCGGGGAGAGGTTTCTCGCGAAGGACGGTTGCAGTCCGATTGAGAACGTCGTCCATAGTACCTTGCTCGATGGGTAGAAGGAGGCACTCGCGAGCGCCGGCGCGCATGGAGCGGACCGCAAGTTTCGGATCTGCATTCTCCGAATAAACCATGATCGCCGCTGCGTCGCTGGCACTCGCTCTTTCCACCAATTCCAGAGCGACACCCGGCTCACTGTCCAAGTCAATGATCACAATGTCGAACGACGCCAGCAATCTTTGCAAGTGCTCAAGTTCCGGGGGGTAGGAATCGAACTCACGGACCTTGGCCCGACGAGTTTCAGAAACAGCTTTGGCCACAGCCGAACGTCTCGCCTCGTCGGGGCCAATCAAGGCAACCGACAAAGGTTCGGCACCAATGTTGTCGGCAGGTTTCGTGCCGAAATTTGGTGATAGGTCTGCTAAACTCATGGTTTTACGTGCTCCTTGAGGTACCAGCAGTCTTTAGGCCGAATCTCAAGTTGACAGGTCGTCCGGGAGCTGAAATCGCAGGCTTCTACCGCTCTCAATGAACAAAAGAGGTGAAGTTTAAGGAGGGAACTCCCGTTGCGAGTGCCAGCTTATGACTATCGTCAAACAAGTTATCGTGGAACGATGGTAACTGCTTTAAGTTTTGTCTGGAACTGAGATAACTCGAATTATACATTACTAAAGTTTGGTCAAGCCATTTCGGGCGCGCCGCCGGGCATAAAGAGGTCACACTTTTCCGCTCGCCATAGCGGGTCTAAAGCCCTTTCCTTCTGCAAGCTATAGATATTAAACATGGTTAAGAGCGATTATGGTTCTCAGGCGGCCAGCAAAGTGGCTATGGGGCGCGCTGATAGACACATTCCGTACTTGCCCGCAAAAAGCGAAAGC
>JBAUCP010000538.1:0-2599 GCA_049677625.1 Occallatibacter sp.
TGAAAAAGCCACTTGAGTTCTTGCTTTCGGTCAATAGCAATTCCGAAGGTGCTATATGGACAGGAACATCCCACCTTAACCGATGCGCGAAATGCGCATCGGTTAAGGTGGGTACCCGGCACCCGGAGGCAATCTACGGGAATTTGATTTGCGTTCCGTCCTTCAGTGTTGCCGAGACGGCGCCTCCAACGTGCACGAGACTGACGAATGCCGGTTTGGAAGCGGGACTGCCAGCCCCGCCTTTGTCGCTCCCGATTGCAAATGAGATTGGAGCCAATCGTCCGCTTGTCTTGAATCCCGGTTTGGCATCGTCCGACTTGCTCAGGTTGAAAACCACGAACCAGAGGGGCCCGGTTCCGGCCGAAGTGATGGTGGCGCCGAGGAAGTTGACTGTGCCGATTACCCGGTAGACTGTTCCCGCCCCCACGGGCACAACG
Organism: Occallatibacter sp.; assembly: GCA_049677625.1. GTDB lineage: Bacteria > Acidobacteriota > Terriglobia > Terriglobales > Acidobacteriaceae > Telmatobacter. Next base: position 438 of record JBAUCP010000538.1, read on the forward strand.
CCCTCCGCAACGCCCCCGTTCTCATAAACCTTTGCCGCCATGACTCCAATCGCGTAGGAAGGCACTCCGCCGGCGTCGAACGCTCGCAGCGTCACCGGTCCGGTCCACTCGTGATCCGTGGAGTAGCTCAGTTTCACGCCGTCAGGCGTAACCGTCGTCTGGGAAATTTCGTCCCGCGAGAAGTCGATATGCGCTTTTCCCCCGAGACCTTGTTGCGCAAACTGCGCGATCAAGGCATCGCCGTCGATTTGCGCGGTTCCCGATCCGCTCGCGTTTGCCGCGGCACTGCGCAGCGCGCCAGACACGGCCGCGTTCTCCCCGGCGCGATCGATGGCGGTCTTGCCCTCGTTATCTTTGGTTGCCACATTCGCGTGCGCCTGCAGTAACGCTGTCACAATCTGCATGTTGCCCGCTTCCGCGGCATCCATCAACGCTGAAGACCCCTGCGAGTCTTCCTGCAGGTTGACATCCGCCCCCGCGTCAATGAGAGCCTTTGCGCAGTCAACGCAGCCCTTGCGTACCGTCAGAGTCAGCGCGGAGTCCCCATCGGTGTTCGCGTTGTTCACATCCGCACCCGCCGCAATGAGGCTCTTCGCGATCTCCGCTTCGCCTTTGAACGCGGCCAGGGCCAGCGCCGTATTGCCTCCGTCGTTCTTCAGGTTGACGTCAGCATGGGCGCCGATAAGAAAGCTGACGATGTCACTCTTGCCGAAGAATGCGGACATCATGAGCGGAGTCATCCCGTAGGTTCCTCGCGCATTCACGTTCGCCCCGGCAGTGACGGCAGCCTTCACCTGGTCCAGGCCGCCGGCCTGGGCGGCTGCAATGAGCTGTTGCGTCTTGTCGCCTGTTCCGCCCGCTGAGGACTGTCCACCCGACGGTTGGGCACTCCCCTGGTTTCCGGCCAGGCAGATCGCCAGGAAGGCCGCGGTCAATGTGATGACGCCGAATCTTTTCATGCGTGTCAGCCGCCTTTCGTAACACGATTCGGGGGATGGGCATTCCTGGTGGGGACTGGAAAACCTCATGCTGCCCGGAAAAACCTCTCCACCTTAGGCCGTTTGCGCTGCGCCGCGTGCCACAAATCGTACTGTTGCTGTAAATCGAGCCACATGCCCGGCTCGGTCCCAAAAGCATCGGCGAGCCGTAGCGCCATCGCCGCTGTAAACGATGCCCGTCCGTTCAGCAGGCGCGAAAGCGTCGAACGCGCCACGCGCAGCCGCCTGGCCGCCACGCCCACCTGCACCGTACCGAGATACTCGCGAAGAATTTCGCCCGGATGGGCCGGATTGTGCATCGTCATCGCCATAACTTCTCTCCCCACCGGTCAGTGATAATCCTGGTAGTCCACCAGGATTGCGTTCTCATTCTCAAATGCGAATGTCATGCGCCAGTTTGCGTTCACCTTGACGGACCAGCGATCTGCAAGCTCTCCTTTGAGCAGATGCAGATCCCAGCCGGGGACATTCATTCGACTCGCATTCTTGGCCGTGTTCAGCAGCGTCAGTTGTCTGCGGAGTTTTACCGCATGTGCAGGCTGGATTCCCGCCTTGCTTCCGGTCAGGAAAAACCTCTCCAAACCAGCGTGCCGAAACGACTGAATCATGCTTGCATTGTAGCGCGTAGCGCCTCGCGCTTCAAGCGGCAAGCTCGCTACTCAGCGCTTCGGTGAAGCTGGTGCACCCGGCCGGTTTAGTGCCCGAGCAGGGTTGAGGCTCGTTGCTTTCCCACCCTTCCGCGATGAGGCTGCGGAAGGATGGGGCACCCGGCAAGTTGCGGGATCGTGGTGCTGACGGATACGGAGTTAATGCGGAGACTGGACAGATGAGCTGGTGAGAATCCCAGGTCCGAAAATGTGGACCTGGGGCACCCGCCCAGCGCTCGGCCTAAACAGGCGTGGAAGCCTTTGAGGCAAATGCCGAAAGAACTTTCGCAACGCCTTCCAGCAGTTTTCCCAAATCCTTGATGTCTGGCGATTGGACTTCGGTTGGAGGGGGTGGAAAATTCTTGTTTGGGTCCACGAGCGATAGGTTGCCGATTACGGTCGCTATCGGGCCGAGTTCCTTAGAACCTGTCCAAAAACTAGGTGTATCGGCGCAAGAGTTGATGGGCGAAGGCGATATGGATCATGGTTTCGGCGGAGTCAGGGCGTAGTTCGTAAT
>JBAUCP010000539.1:0-3809 GCA_049677625.1 Occallatibacter sp.
CTTCGGAGGTGCAGCGATGTCTGAAGCCAACAAGCAACTGGTGCGGCGGTGGTTCGAAGAAGTATGGAATCAACGGAGCGAAGCGGCGATTGATGCCATGTTCCATCGGGATGGGATTTCCTACGGCTTTCCGTCTCCTGAGTCGGCGCTCAAGGGGCCGGAGGATTTCAAGATCATCCATAGCAACTTTTGCGGAGCCTTTCCCGACCTGCATGTGACCGTAGAGGATCTGATTGCCGAGGGAGATAAGGTGGCAGCGCGGTGGACCGTGACCATGACTCATCTCGGCGATCACCTGGGCATCCGGCCCAGCGGTGTGAAGGCGACTCTGACCGGTACATCCATTGTTGTAATAAAAGATGGGATGATTCGTGAGGGCTGGAACCACATGGATTTAGGACATCTTTTCAAAACGCTAGAGGCAGTCGCGGAGTAGAGACGGAGCGAGGCTTCCTCGCAGCATTGAGATTTTGGTTCGGGGGGCACGGCGACTTGATAAAACAAACATCGGGGTACCCCAGGTCTCGTTTTTGAGACCTGGGAAAGCACAAATCTCAAACACCACGCCCGCAATCGCGATCAGAAGATCAGTGCTCTTCTTTTCCTGGTCTGAGCATCAAATCGCGGATGGCCTCGCGGGGGTCTTTGCCTTCGTTCAGGATCAGCTCCATCTGCTCGGTGATGGGCATTTCGATCTGATGCTTGCGGGCGAGGCCTAGCGCGGCGCGCGTGGTGAGCACGCCCTCAGCGACTTTGCCACCCAGGCTCTCCAGAATCTCAGGCAGCTTGCGGCCCTGGCCTAGTTGTTGGCCGACGGTCCGGTTGCGGCTAAGCGAGCCGGTGCAGGTGAGCACCAGGTCGCCTACGCCGGAGAGGCCGGCGAGGGTTTCGCGGCGGCCGCCGCAGGCTACGGCGAGGCGCGTGATCTCCGCAATGCCGCGGGTGATGAGCGCGGCCGTGGAGTTGTGGCCCAGTCCCACGCCGGCGGCGATGCCGGCAGCGATGGCGACGACGTTCTTGAGCGCGCCGCCGAGCTCGACGCCGGTGACGTCGGTGGATGTATAGAGGCGGACGGTCTCCGAGGCGAAGTCGCGCTGGATGCGCGCGGCGATGTTGCGCTCGCGGAAGGCGACGGTGAGCGCGGTGGGCTGGCCCTGCGCCACTTCGAGCGCGAAGCTGGGGCCGGAGAGCGCGCCGATGGGTGAACCAGGGATCAGGGAACAGGGATCAGGGATCAGAGTGGACGGGCCGGGTTGCGTGGGCTGGGCGAGGACCTCGGCGATCACTTCGGTCATGCGCAGGTAGGTGCGGTCTTCAACGCCTTTGGTGGCGCTGAGCACGATCTGGCCGGCGTGCAGGTAGCGGCGGATGCGGACGAGCGTGGCGCGGAGAAATTCTGACGGGACAACGGAGACGACGATCTCGGCATCCGACGCGGCGGCGCAGTCGCCGGTGACCGCGAGTCCGGGCGGGATGGGAAAGCCAGGCAGAAAGAGCTTGTTCTCGCGGGCCGAGATAATTTCCTGCGCGGCCTCAGGGCTGTGCGCCCACAGCGTGACCAGGTGGCCGCCGCGGCGATGAAGCGCGAGAGCGATGGCGGTTCCCCAAGCGCCTGAACCCAAGACGAGAATGCGGCTCATGCGTGTTTTCCGGCTCCGAAGCGGGATTCCGTGCCGGCCAGCAGGCGACGGATGTTCTGGTGATGGCGGACGATGATGAGCAGCGCCACGGCGGCCTGCACGGCAAGGAAGAAGGCCGGCCGGTCGCCCTTGACCATGAACCACGCGAAGACCGGAAAACTGGCCGCCGCAAGAATGGAACCGAGCGAGACGTAGCGGCTGAGCGCGAAGATCACGGCGAACAGAGCAATGGCAGCCAGCGCGGCCAGCGGCGCGGCAACCAGAAAGACGCCGAATCCGGTGGCGACGCCTTTGCCGCCGCGAAATTTGAGCCAGGGCGTGAACATGTGCCCCAGCACGGCGCAGAGCGCAGCGAGGGCCTCGGCATTGCGATGCGAGAGCGAAGGCATAAGCGCCGCCGCGAGCGCCGCGCCCAGCCACACCGAGCAGCAGCCCTTGAGCACGTCGAGCAGGAAGGTCGCCGCGCCCAGGCCCTTGCCGCCGGCGCGTATCACGTTGGTCGCGCCGATGTTACCGCTGCCCACGGAGCGGATGTCCTGCTTGCGGAAGATGCGCACCAACAGGTACCCGGTGGGGATGGACCCCAGCAGGAATGAGGCGGCCACAATCAGCAGATATGCGAAGAGCATAACGAGTGAGTTTAGCAGGTGAGGGTAGTGGAGTTCAGCGCGCGCCGGGCGCGGGCATCCGGGACAGCCGCTGAGGCGGGGCGCAACTGCCAGAGTGAGCGTCACACTCTCAAGATACAGTGTGGATACAGTGTGGCAGAGAAACTAAATCATCCCCTGGCGTGCGGAGCGCACCTCGGCCGCCAGCGCCTGCAGGATCATCGGCGCGGGCCGCGACATTCACACGGCTGTAATCAAACTCCGCCTTTCTTTCTCTACACTTGAGTCGCCATGTTCACAGACCCGCCTCTCACCTTCGACATGACCGAGGGAAGGCCCGCCGGCACGCGCATCTTTCGCCTTGCCGGCCCGCTCACGCTGCGGAATCTCTTCGAGTTCCAGGCCTCACTGCGCAGCGAGCCGCATCCGCGCGCTACGGTTCTCGATCTAAGCGGAGTGCCGTACATGGATTCGGCGGGCATGGGGGCGATCGTGAACTTCTACGTCCATTGCCAGAAAGAAGGAACCGAACTGGCGGTGGCTGGAGTCAGCGACCGGGTGATGGAGCTCTTCAAGCTCACTAAGGTGGACACGGTGATTCCCATCCGCGCTTCTTTCAAGGAATTGACGTTCGACGAGTAACCGCGCGGTGCGTTAGCTGCCGCTCTGCTGCAGACATCACGGCGGGTCATCAGGCCGGGCTCAATTAAACTGATAGTTAGAGCCGCCGATGCCCGGAATTCTCTCCAAGACACGCACCACTCTCGAAATGATCAAGTGGGAGCACTCGATCTTTGCGCTGCCGTTTGCGTTGACGGCGGCGCTGCTGGCGGCGCATGGGCTGCCCGGCGGACGCACAATCGCGTGGATCCTGGTGGCCATGGTCGCGGCGCGGTCGGCGGCCATGGCCTTCAATCGCTGGGCCGATGCGGAGCTGGACGCGGCGAATCCGCGCACCAGGATGCGGGCCATTCCGGCGGGATTGCTCACGCGGCGGTTTGTCTTTGGGTTCACGTGCATTGCCGCGGCGGTTTTTGTGATTGCGGCCGGCGAGCTGAACCGCGCCACGCTGATTCTCTCGCCGCTGGCGCTGGCGGTTCTGTTCGGCTACAGCTACATGAAGCGGATCACGCGCTGGTCGCACCTGGTGCTGGGCCTCTCGCTTGGCCTCGCGCCCTCGGCTGCGTGGATCGCGGTGCGCGGCTCGCTCGATCCGCGCATTCTGGTGCTCACCGCGGCGGTCACGCTGTGGGTGGGCGGCTTCGACGTGCTCTACGCCTGCCAGGACTACGAGCACGACCGCGCCGCCGGCCTCTACAGCCTGCCCCAGGCTACCAGTATCCCGACGGCCTTCTGGGCCGCGCGGCTGATGCATCTCTCCATGCTGGCGCTGCTGGTGTGGTTCGGCTGGCTGTTTCATTTCCGCGCGGCGGGATGGCTCGGCATCTGCGCCGTGGCGCTGCTGCTGGCCTATGAGCACTCGCTGGTTTCGCCTCGCGATCTACGCCGGCTGAACGCGGCGTTCTTCACCATGAACGGCGTGATTGCGATGGTGTTCCTG
>JBAUCP010000540.1:0-8191 GCA_049677625.1 Occallatibacter sp.
CTCCGTCGGCGCGGGTGTACACAAAGGTCAGCTTGCGGTCGCGGGCCAGCGCATCCTGCACTACCGGCAGCATCGACAGGTCTTCCTCGCCCATGCGCCAGCCGGCGGGGTCAAAGTGCAGCCGCGCGCGAATGGAGTCTGCCTGCACGCGTTTCTGCGCGGGCAGCGAGGCCATCAGCTTGTCCAGTGCGCGCTCGGCGGCCGCCGTCAGCTTGCTGCCGCCCAGCGCTCCCGGCTGCGCCATCAGCAATGCCTGCAATTCTGCATCGTCCAGTCCCGGAACCTGGGTTCGCCACCCTTTTTCGAGCTCCCATCCACCCTGCGCGCCGCGATGCGCGATCAACGGAACTCCCGCCACGCACAGCGCCTCCATGTCGCGATGCGCGGTGCGCTCGGAGACCTCAAGCCGCTCCGCCAGCTCGCGCGTGGAGAGGCGGCCATGGCCCTGCAGCAGCATCAGCTCGGAAAGCAGGCGGTCCGATTTCACCCGAAGTTCCTCGGCAATCTCATGAAAAGATGATTCTCTCAGAAATATGACAACAGATGTCATATATGAGGCGCTACGCTCCTTTTTATGAGACCGCATCGTCTCCGGAGGTATCGCAAATGGATATGAAGCATTTCTTCCTCGAACAGTTGGAGCGCGAGGCTGCTGCCTCGCGCAAGGCCATCGAGCGCGTGCCCGAGGGCCAGAACCGATTCAGGCCGCATCCCAAATCGATGGAGCTTGGCTACCTGGCCGCGCTGGTGGCCACCATGCCGGGCTGGATCGCGCTCATGATCGACCACGACGAGCTCGACCTGGACGGCAATGGAAAATCGTTCCGCACCAAAGCCGTGGAAAGCCGAGAGGAGCTGCTCGCGCTGCTCGATCGGGGCATTGCGGAGGCGCGCCGCGCACTTGAGAACACGACCGAAGAGCACCTGCGCAAGCCCTGGAAGCTGAGCATGGGGCCGCAGGTTCTCTCTTACCGGCCGCGCTACTCGAGCATCATTGACGGCGCGCTCAGCCATCTCGCGCATCACCGCGGCCAGCTCACCGTATATCTGCGGCTGAACGAGGCCAGTGTTCCCGCCATCTACGGCCCCAGCGCGGACGAGTGGCTATAGTCCCAAATCAGTCCACGGGGCAGATGGCGGAGTGTACGCCATCTGCCCTCGTTTTTTCTGTCCAATACAGGCTTCCCCCACCTTTCGGGCAGTGTCACAATGCATCTTATGCGGCATGGGCATACACGCTGGGAACCTTGGGCCGTATCTGCAATCGCGATAAAATAGCTGCAAATCCCAAAGTGAATCTCCTGGCGGCGCTACCATCCGTGCCGAGTTATTGCCTGAAGAGTTGCTTACGCGAGTTTTGCTATACCCATTTTGGAGGGCCGTGCTTTCATCTCGTCTCATGCCTTGAATCAGGAGGAGGATTCTCATCGAGAGCACGCGCCATTGCCAAAACCCGCGGCCAATCGCAGGCAGCCCCCGGTTCAGGTGTGGAAATGAGCCATGCCGGCGCCCGTGCAGCTTAGCTCGCCGGGCGGTGCGCGCTTATCCTCTCGCGCCGTTGTCTCTGGTCGCGCTGTTGTCTCTGGCCCGCCTTCTGGCCGGTGCACAGCAGTACAGCTTCCGCTACTTCGGCTACCAGGACGGCATGACCAATCTCGCCGTCAACAGCGTCTACCAGGACCGGGTCGGTTTCATCTGGGCCAATACCGAGAACGGCATCTACCGTTACGACGGCTCGGGTTTTGAGGCGTTCGGGCAGGATAAGGGCGTTTCGCCGCAGAATGGGGTGGCCTTTGGCGAAGGCCCCGACGGCTCTCTGTTGGCAGGGGCCGTCTCCGGGCTCTACCATTTCTCAGGCGGCCGGTTTGAAAAGCTCGCGCTACCCGTCCACTCCGTGAGCGCCACCCAGGGCATCCAGTCCGACGGGCAGGGACACACGTATCTGGCCACCGGCGATGGTCTGGCGGAGCTATCCGCGCGGCCCGGCCAGGCCGGATTTTCCTACCATCTGTTTCCGCGCCCGCCCGGAACCTCCGGCGCTGAAGCGCACTCCGTCCTGCTCGATGGCGGCGTCATCTGGTACGGGTGCGGCCAGGAAATCTGCCGCATGGACGCCGGGGGAACCACCACGGTGCTGGGCCGCGAGAGCGGGCTGCCCAGGGACCAGTGGCGGGCCATCGTGAAAGATCGCGACGGGGCCTTCTGGGTGAGCGGCAACGACACGGGCATCCTGGAGCGCCCGGCCGGCCAATCGCTCTTCAAACAGCCGGCGTCACCTGAGATCGCAACCGCTCTGCGCGGCATTCCCGCCCTCGACTCGGACGGCCGAATCCTTCTTCCTTCGCCTACCGGCCTGTTTATCTCCACACGCAACGGCTGGCATAAGATTGACCGCGCGGCCGGCCTGCGCGGAACCGTCGCCGCGGTCTTTGAAGATCGCGAGCAATCTCTCTGGATCGGGCTCACCGGCCAAGGCCTGGCGCAATGGCGCGGTTACCGCCAGTGGGAATCTTTTACCGTGGACAGCGGCCTGGGCAGCGACCTGGTCTACGAGATTCTTCCGCGCTCTGACGGCTCGGTATGGGCCGGAACCAGTTCCGGTGTCTACCATGGCCTGCCGCTGAAGCTCGGCTACCAGTGGATTCAGTTTCCTCCACTGGCCAATGTGTCGGTTCACAGCCTGAAGATGGATGGGGAGGGAAATCTCTGGGCAGGTACAGACGGCCGCGGCATACTCCGCATTCGTCCGGACGGCGCCTCCAACTGGTTCGGCCCGGGCCAGGGCCTGGCAACTGCGCACGTCTACGCGATCCACTTCGATCGCGGGCATCGCCTGTTGGCGGCCACGGATTCAGGTCTCTTTACGGCTCAGCCGCCGTACACGCGGTTCGTCCGCAGCCCCGGGCTGCCGCAGACGCTTTTCTGGGCCGTGACGGAGGACAAGAACGGTTCCATCTGGGCCGGCGGCGCGGGCGGCCTGTACGAATCCACTGGCGGCCAATGGCGCAACTGGACAAAGGCCGATGGCCTCAGCAACCAGGAGGTGCTGAGCATCGGCGCCGGGCCTGACGGCTCCATCTGGACCGGTTACAGCTATGGCGGAGGCATTGACCGCATCCATCCCACTGCCACTGGAGGCATCCAGATCGAGAAGGGAGTGGAGCGGCCCGGCACCACCGGCATAGTCTACTTCCTCGACTTCGATTCTTCAGGCCGCCTGTGGGCCGGAACCGATCATGGCGTGGACGTGTGGAATGGCTCCCACTGGGGCCACTACGATACGAGCGATGGCCTGGCGTGGGATGACTGCGATCTCAACGGCTTTGCCGAGAGCGCTGAGACTCACTCGTTCTGGATAGGAACCAGCGGTGGACTCTCCCACTTCACGCCGCGCCCTCACGGCGTGAGCACGGTGCCTGTGCAGGTGGTGTTTACTCGGCTTCTTCTGGGCCAGACTGACATCACCGGCTTGCGCAGTCCTTCCTTTGACCTTCAGGACAACTCGCTCACCGCGCAGTTCTCGGCGCTGAACGTGGCCGACCAGAACGAGGTGGTCTTCCGCTATCGCCTCCTGGGCTCGCGCTCATCCTGGACTGAGACCACACAGCGCGCGCTCCAGTTTGTGAATGTCGCTCCCGGCCATTACCGGCTTGAAGTGGAGGCGGGCGATAGCCTGGGCACCTGGAGCGGCCATCCCGCCGAATACGGCTTCACCATCCTGCAGCCGTGGTTTCGCACCTGGTGGTTCGCCGCCGTTTGTGTGCTGGCGCCTGTGCTGGCCGTGTTTGCCGTCCTGCGGCTGCGCGTGGCCGGAACGCAAGCCAGGGAGCGCGAGCTCATCCGCCTGGTTGAAGAGAAGACCGCCGATCTGCAGCGCGCCAATGAGGAGCTTCTGCGTCTCTCGTCCACCGATTCGCTTACCGGCCTGGCCAACCGGCGCACCTTCGACCGCACGCTGGACAAAGAGTGCGCGCGGATCCGCCGTTCCAATGCGCCGCTTTCGCTGGTTTTCTTCGACGTGGACCACTTCAAGGCGCTCAATGACACGCTTGGCCACCAGCGCGGCGATATGTGCCTGGCCATGCTGGCTGGCCAGATGGAGCGCGTCGCGCGCCGCTCCCTGGATCTGGCCGCGCGGTTCGGCGGCGAAGAGTTTGCCATGATCCTGCCCAACACCGGCGCCGAAGGCGCGCGCCTGGTTGCGGAGATGGTGCGTCAGGCCTTTGCGGATCTCAACCTGGCCCACCCCGCGTCCCCTATCGCCTCTTACCTTACGGTCAGCGCCGGCGTGGCCACGGCGACGCGCGGCCTGCGCTCCGTGCCGGAAGAGCTCGTCGCTGCCGCCGACCAGGCGCTCTACGCCGCCAAGCGCCGCGGCCGGAATCGCGTGGTGGTTGCTGAAGAGATAGAGCTTGCGGAAGACACGGATCCCAATTTGTAGGCCTCGGGGTTGCCGTACGACCGAAGGTAGCGCCGGTCTCCAGACCGGGGTCCCCAGCAAGCCCGCTCTTTGCTTGCTGGGGTGGGAGACCGGCTGTACTGCCGGCGTCCACGCCGGCAGATTCTGCGCGCGGGCCTGGAGGCCCACGCGACAGCCGGACTGGAGTCCGGCGCTACACAAGACAAAGGTCCCGTGAATTCCGAAAATGCTCTAGAACTGCAGCTTCGCTCCAAACTGAAGCTGCCGCGAAGTGGTCGACGTCGCCGTGACCACGCCGGCTGTGGGCGAAATCTGCGAGGCCGTCACCGTTTGCACATTTCCGGTTGTTGTAATGGCGGGCGCGGACGAATACACCACCTCGTTCGGCGTGGAGAAGTTGGTGTGATTGAGAATGTTGAAGAACTCCGCGCGAAACTCCAGGCCCACGCGCTCCGTGATCCGCGATTTCTTCGCCAGCGAGAAGTCGAGCTGCGAAAGCCCCGGCCCGGTCAACGCGTCGCGCGAGACATTGCCATAGGTTCCGTAAATGGAGTTGCCGCCGCTGCTGTTCGGCACGCTCACCGTGGGCTGGATGAAGGCATTTGGATTGAAGTACTCGCCCGGCGTGCGCGGATACAGATTGCCGCTAAACGAGGGATTCCAGCTGGGCCGAATCGGGTTGCGCGTGTCGCCGTTGCCCGGCGGGTTGTAACCCAGTTGCGGCGAGAAGGGAAATCCGGTCTGCACGGTCAGGATTCCGCTCGCTGTCCAGCCTGATGCCGCAAAGTTCACCGGCGCCGAGGCGTGACTCAAGAACCGTCTCTGCGAGCCGAAGGGCAGCTCCCAGCTTCCATTGACGGACGCAGCCTGCCGCACATCTGTCGCCGCCGGGCCCCAATCCAGCTTCGGATCGAGCGGGAACTCGACAAACGCCGGTGTGTTCCCGCTCACGCTCGTGTTCCATGCCGATCCATCGTCGAGATTCTTCGCGTACGTGTAGTTGCCGCGCAGTTGAAATCCGTTCGCGAAGGTCCGGCGCGCATCCACTTCGAGTGCGTTATAAAGCGCCGCGCCACCGGAAGCCCACGAAGTCGAATTCGCCAGGCTGGTGTTCGCATCCGCAGTGCTCGGATAGTAGACGTCTCCATTCGACGCATACTGCGGCGTGGGCTCGTTGAGGTCTTCGGAAACGATCTGGTGATAGCTGTGCGAGCCCACATATCCCACGGTCAGCGTGGTACGCGGCGCAATCTCCTGTTCAATGCGCAGGCTCCACGTCAACACCGCTGGCGTGGCAATGTCAGGCTGCACGCTGCTCGGCGAAACTTTAGTTCCCGCGGGCGGCGGCGTTCCTGGCGTAATGCTTAGGTTTGAGAGCGCAATCCCCTTGATCGACTCCGCCGTATTGAACGGAGCGGTCTGGTCGAGCCGGTAATCGAGCGTGTCAAGCAGTCCGTGATAGAGCCCGAACCCTCCGCGCACCGCTGTTTTCCCGTTGCCCCACACGTCCCATGCAAAGCCCACGCGCGGCGCGGGCAAGAATCTTGCCCGATTCGTAGCGAGCGCCGAGCCGCCCACCACCGGCGCCGTCTGCAGCACGCCGTTCACAATCGCGTAGTTGGCCGCACGCCCCTGCGCTTCGTTCCATCCATTCGTTGACTCGGCCCGGAACCCCGCGCGCACTTCGAGCCGCGGCGTCAGCTTCACAATATCTTCAACAAACGCCGCGCCCTCGAGCGAGCGCCATCCCAGCTCGGTGGGCGAAGGCACCACCGTGAACGTGGCCACCGTTCCCTGCAGGAAAGTGGTGAGCGTGCTGAACGAGGCCTGCCCGAACTGGTCCTGCGCCAGCAGATCGTTCGATTGCACGCGTTCGAGCCAGCCGCCTGCCTCAATCTGGTGCCGGCCCTTCGACCAGTAGATGTGATCGTCTTCCGTGAACAGGTTGCGCGACGTCCGATTATTGCTGCCCACGTTGGTGCCGGCCTGCGAAATCTGCGAGGCTCCGTTCGAAGCCGTGCTGCCGCTGATGACGATGGCGCCGATCTGCTCGCCCGTCACCCATCCCGTCTCGCTCACCGGCGTGAAGCCTGTAAAGAAGTAGCTGGCGCGCGAGTAGCCGAACCGCGCCGTGTTGAGCAGCGAAGGCGAAAACACATGCTGTTCCTGCACGCTCGCCACCTGCTCGCGCAGGCTCTCATTCACCAGGCTCAGCGGATTCGCCGACGGCGTATTCGCGCGGCTGTCGTCCACCGTGTACACGCCAAACAGCAGATCTTTGCTGCCCAGGTTATCGTCGAAGCGCGTGGTGCCAAAGTCCTCCTGAATATGCTGCGGCGGATGGCTGAATGCTTCGGCAATGCCGCTGCCGAGCTCGGGCCCATTCTCGACCGGCCACAGATTGAGCAGCGGCGCAACCGCCGCATTCACGCCCACGTAGGTCTCAGTGCCGGAAGAGTTGGGCAAGTATCCCTGGCGCGCCTCGTTATCTGGAACCAGCGTGACCGCGCTCAAGCCCCAGTTCTGGCGAAAGCCCTCGTAGTTGCCGAACAGAAACAGCTTGTCCTTGCGGATGGGGCCGCCCAGCGCTCCGCCAAACTGGTTGCGCTGAAACTCCGGAATGGTGGACTGATCGAAGTAATTGCGTGCGTCCAGCGCACTGTTGCGCAGGAACTCGAACACCGTTCCATGCAGCTGATTGGTTCCCGACGTGGTCACAATGCTCACCTGCGCGCCGTCGCGCTTGCCGTAGCTCGCGCCGTAGGTATCCGTCACCACGTTGAACTCGCGCACCGCGTCCACGCCCAGCAACTGCCCGCTGGTGCCGCCCGGCGTTACATTGATCAGCGACGCGCCTGTGTACTCGACTCCGTTCAGCAGGAACAGATTGTCCTGCGGACGCCGGCCGCTCACGCTGAACATATTGCCCACCGACGAGTTTGAGCTGCCTATGCCGCCCGACCGCTGACCCGTGTAATTCACCGTGGCCGGATTCAGCGTCAGCAACTCGTCATAGCTGCGCCCATTGAGCGGCAGCTCCTTCACAGCCCGCTCGTCGATCAGCCCCGAGGTCTGCTGCGACGTCGTATTCACGCCCGTCGCCTCGGCCTGCACCACGACGTCGGTCCGCACCGAATCCACGCCGAGCTCGAAATCCACCACCAGGCTTTCAGCCACAACCAGCGAGATCCCGGTCCGTTCCTGTGCCGCGAAGCCATCGTGCGAAACGGTCACCGTGTAGTTGCCCACCGGCACGCTCGGCGCCGCGTAGCGCCCATCCGCGCCGGTCGCCAGTTTGCGCGTGGCGCCAGTTTCCAGTTGCTTCACGATCACGGTTGCGCCACTCAGGGCAGCGCCGCTCGCGTCGCGCACCGTGCCGCTCAGTGTGGCGCCAACCACCTGACCGTGCGCCGCGAGCGCACTTGCGGCCAGCGCAACCGCGAGTACGACCGCAAGAATCTGTTTTCTTATCTCTCGAAATCTCACTTAAGCCTCCTGAAAGTTGGTTCACCCGCCGCCTCTGCCAGCGGGAGATATGAATCTGCGCCTGTGGAGCGTCGTCTACGACTCTCCTGCGCAACAAAATTGGAATTGGAATGAAAAGGAATTAGCGGCAACAACAGAGACAACAACAACCGGCCCGCCGGGAGGCAGGCATCGTGCGCCGCGAATAGGAAAGTACGTTCATCGTTCCATCAAGCAACATCAACAGGCTCAGAATCCCGGGTGCCCCACCTTCGCCGCGTCTTTGTTTTTGCGGCTAAGGTGGGA
>JBAUCP010000541.1:0-7074 GCA_049677625.1 Occallatibacter sp.
GAACACTACTCAGGTCCCTTTTCGTAACGCTGCTCTTCTTTGGAGCCTTGATGTATCAAGATACTCGACTCTCTAACCGACGCTAAACGCAGAGTTCAGGGCATTTGATCGCCTATCCGGAAGTAACCCCGAACCCCCAGATTCGTCCCGGCAACCGCCGTAGGGTTCGTAATGGGCCAATGCTTGGATCGCCAACAAACCGGAAACTACATGACCACTCCGGATCGCATTACCCGCCAGGACAGGTGCGATAAACTCCTCCCATGATGCACACCGGCCGCCGCCGCAAACTTCCCTTCGATCCCGACGAAGCCCTCGCGCATCTCCGCGCGCGCGACCCCAAGCTGGGTGCGCTCATTGACCGCGTTGGCCCATTCACGCTTCGGCTCGATGCCGCACCTTCGCCCTTTGAGTCGCTGCTCGAGTCCATCCTCTACCAGCAGTTGCACGGCAAGGCTGCGGCCGCCATCCATGCCCGCGTGCGCGCGTTCTTCGGCGGCGATCCAACGCCCGAGCAGCTCCACGGCACGCCTGACGAGCCGCTGCGGGCCGCCGGCGTCTCCTTCAACAAGATCAAGGCTATGCGCGATCTGGCCGCGCGGACGATCGACGGTACGGTCCCCACTCACAAGGCCATTCTCAAAATGTCTGACGCCGATATCGTCGAGCGGCTCACGGAGGTGCGCGGCATCGGCCCCTGGACCGTGGAGATGCTGCTCATCTTCCGCCTCGGCCGGCCCGATGTTCTTCCGGTTACGGACTATGGAGTGCGCAAAGGCTACGCTCTCACCTTTCAGCGTCTGCCCAAATCCCGTCCCATCGAGGCCGCGGACCTGCCCAAGCCCGATGTTCTTTTCAAGCGCGGCCAGCGCTGGGCGCCGTTCCGCTCCGTCGCCAGTTGGTATCTGTGGCGGGCCTGCGATCTGGCCAAAAACACTCCGCCCGCCGGCCGCTCGGCGCGCACTTAACGCTGAACTTCGAACGATCTCCGGTTTCGCCGTAGAATAGGCGTATGCGGCCGTTGCACGCGCGGCTGCGATGGGAATATCGATGCCGCCGAGTAAACGCTTCATCTGCATCCACGGCCACTTCTATCAGCCGCCGCGCGAAAATCCGTGGCTCGAAACCGTCGAGACCCAGGACAGCGCCGCGCCCTATCACGACTGGAACGAGCGCGTGTGCGCCGAGAGCTACGCCACCAACGGCGCCGCGCGCATCGTCAACACTCGCAACCAGATCATTAGCATCGTCAACAATTACTCACGCATCAGCTTCAACGTTGGCCCCACGCTGCTCAGCTGGCTCAATGAAAATGCGCCGCGCACCTATCGCATGATCCTGGATGGCGAGCGCAGCAGCCGCAAGCATTTTCGCGGCCACAGCTCGGCCATGGCGCAGGCCTATAACCACATGATCATGCCGCTGGCCAGCCCGCGCGATCGCGTCACGCAGATTCGCTGGGGCATTGCTGACTACATGCATCACTTCGGCGAGCGGCCCGAGGGCATGTGGCTGGCGGAGACCGCGGCAGACGCGGCCTCACTCGAAGCCATGGCGCAGAACGGCATCAAGTTCACCGTGCTTGCGCCTCACCAGTGCAAGCGCATTCGCCCGCTCAACGAAGCAGCTTTGCTCGCCGACCCCGCATCGGCGGCGCCGCTCCCGTGGATCGATACTCCCGACGCGACCGTGGACACCACGCGCCCTTATCTCCTGCGTTTCGCATCCGGCGCATCCATCGCTATTTTCTTTTACAACGGACCTACCTCGCGCGCCATCGCTTTTGAGGGCCTGCTCAACTCCGGAGAAGATTTTGCGGCGCGTCTCAAGGCGGGCTTCAAAGACAGCGCGCAGCCGCAGCTCGTGCACGTCGCCACAGACGGTGAATCTTACGGCCATCATCACAAGTACGGCGACATGGCTCTGGCCTACGCGCTCAGCCTGCTCGAGCAGGACAAGACCGTGAAGCTCACCAACTACGCCAGCTTCCTCGATCAGTTCCCGCCCGAATACGAGTGCGAGATCGTGGACAACACCTCATGGAGCTGCGTTCACGGCGTCGAGCGCTGGCGCTCCAACTGCGGATGCAATGGCGGCAAGCCCGGCTATAACCAATTATGGCGCGCACCTTTGCGCCAGGCCCTCGACGCGCTCCGCGACGCGCTGGTTCCGCTCACTGAGCAGGAGGGCGGCAAGCTCTTCCGCGATGTGTGGGCTGCGCGCGACGGCTACATCCAGGTGGTGCTCGACCGCTCCATTGAATCCATCGACCGTTTCCTGGGCGAGCACCAGACGCACACGCTCTCCGAGGCGGAGCGCGTCCGCGCGCTCGAGCTGATGGAGATGCAGCGCCACGCGCAGCTCATGTTTACCAGTTGCGGCTGGTTCTTTGACGACATTGCGGGCATCGAGACGGTGCAGATCATCGCTTACGCTGCTCGCGTTCTGCAGCTTGCACAGCAGCTCTTCGGCAAGCGCGCCGCTTTACTCGAGCCGGCATTTCTCGCGCGACTTGCCGAGGCCCGCTCCAACGACCCCGCCGCGGGCGACGGCGAGAAGATCTACCAGAAGTGCGTGCGCACCATGGAGCTCAACCTGGAGCAGGTTGCAGCCCACTACGCCATCAGCTCCGTCTTCTCGTCTTATGCTGACGAGACGGATCTGTTCTGCTTTCATGTCCACCGCATCTCGTATGAGATTCACACCTCCGGCCGTGGACGCCTGGCGCTGGGCCGTGCACACGTCGCCAGCGCCATCACCGGCCGCCAGCAGACTTTCTCATTTGCCGTGCTTCACTTCGGCGACCAGAACATCACCGCGGCTGTGAAAGTCTGCAGCGACACGGATGAACCGGCCTTCGAGGCCTTCTCCGCCGAAGCCGGCGAGCACGTGGGGCGCGCTGACTTCCCTGAGGTCATTCGCATCCTCGACCGTTATTACGGCCACGCCGACTACTCGCTCACCTCGCTCTTCAGTGACGAGCAGCGCCGCATCGTGAAGCTCATTCTCAACTCCACGCTGTGGGACATCGAGAACTCGCTGGCCACCATCTACCAGGATCACGCCAGCCTGCTGCATTATCTCTCGCAGGCCGGCCTGCCCAAGCCGCCCGCGCTCACGCTGGCCGCCGGTTTTGCCATTAACGCGGGCCTGCGCCGCACGCTGGAGAACGACCCCATTGACGTGGCGCAGTTGCGCTCTTATCTCTCGCTGGCCAAGGCGGATCTGGTCCCTCTCGAAACCGCCACGCTTTCCTACATTGCCGATCAGCGCATGAAACGCGCCATGGTTGAGCTGCAGATGTCCGCAGGCTCGCTGGAAGTGCTTGACCGCGCGCTCACGCTCGCCCGCACGCTCTCCGAGCTGCCCTTCGATCTCAATCTCTGGCAGGCGCAGAATATTTGGTACGAAATCCTGCGCACCTCAGGCGACGCGCTGGCCGCATCGCAAGCCGGGGACCGGTTGCAATGGGACAGAGGCTTCGGCGAACTGGCCTCGTGCCTCACGATCGACAGCCAGGCCATTCGCGTGGAGAATGAGTCACGCGCCGCCGCCGCGGACTGACGCGAATTCGCGAACTTGCTAACTCGCCTTCATCAGCTTCCCGTTCTTCAGCGCGAACCGCTCTCCGCGCCACACGATTGTGTTGCCCGCAAAGCCCGCTACCCACAGCCCCATCGCGATCACGTCGCGCAGTGGGAGCAGCCACAGATACGCGAGCACCTGGCGATCGCCCAGCACCTCAGCCCCAACCATCATCGCAAGTCCAAAGCGAAGGAAAAGACTCATCGACAGCAGCCAAAGGCTCAGCGGGCTCAATCCGCTGGCAATCACATTGAGCAGCGCCCATGCCAGCCCGTGCACAAAGAGCAACCCCACGTACCCGCCGGGCCGCGCATCGCGCACCGTGCGCAGCCAGCGCAGTTGGTGATCCACAAATCCGCGCCACTTGTACGCCGGAACGGCCGTCTCCACCACCGCACCGCTGAGCTCCACGCGGTAGCCGGCCTTGTCCACGCGCGCGCCCATCTCGTAATCGTCAGCCAGATGATCCACCAGCGCACGCAGCCCGCCTGCCTTTTCGAGCGCCTCGCGCCGCACCGCCAGCGTCGATCCAAGCCCGTAATGCAATCCGCCTTCGATCATCTTCGAGAGCAGCACTCCGGCTTGAAAATCCGTCGCAATCCCCAGCGCCTCAAAACGCGAGGGCAGCGTTCCATGCGCCTGCCCGCGATAAAGCGCCGTCACCAGCCCAACCGGTTTTGGTTGAATACGGGCTTCAGCTTGCACATCAACGGCGGCAGACTGATCGGGGGCTTTAGCCTCTGAGGACTCGGCATCAAAGCAGGCCATCACGCGCTCCAGGTAGCGCGGCCCCACCGTAATGTCGGAGTCGTTAATCAACAGATAGTTGAACCGGGCGTGCTCCGCCAGTTGCACCAGCGTGCTGACCTTGCCGTTGGTTCCCAGCCGCTCGGGGCATTCAACCAGCCGGATGGTCCGCTCCGGGAACTCGGCCTTGAGCTGTTCCACGGCCGCCGCTGCGGGATCGTCCAGCGACGACACGCCGAACAGCAGCTCATAATCGCCCACGTAGGTTTGCGTGCAGTGGCTGCGAAAGGCGTCCATCATGCCGGGGTCGAGGCCCTTGAGCGACTTCATCACGCTCACGCCCGGCGTATGCGCAGGCACGCTTGCGAGCATAGCCCGTCTGCGCGACAGAAATACGTGCGCCGCAACCAGCGCCGCGAGAAAGTACCCCATCCCCGCCACGGCCAACACCGTAGTCGCAATCTCCACGGCGAAGGCCAATGCGTGCGGCATCACAGGGGCTAGAATACAGCCCCTGGCTTCCAGCTGCTAGCTTCCAGCTCCTAGCTATGGAGAGGTAATCGGTAGACGAACTTCTTCGCAATAGAGTGACCCGCTGGTCAGTGCGCAACTGCGGACGAAAACACCCAATGACCGAGCAAGCAAATCAAAAGCTAGCGGCTAGAAGCTAGGAGCTAGAAGCTGCCTCACTCGTACCGCAGCGCCTCAATCGGGTCCAGATTTGCCGCCTTCCACGCCGGGTATATGCCGAATACCAGCCCGATTGCGCAGGAAACGAAAAATGCTACTGTGACCCACACAGCGGAGAGCGCTGCGTGTAGAAACGAGACGGCGAAGTGAAGGATCAGCGTAAACACCGAACCGGCAAGAATCCCCAGCAGTCCGCCCACCATGCATAGCACGATGGCCTCAATGGTGAACTGCAGCAGGATGTCGCCGCGGGTGGCGCCGATTGCCTTGCGCACGCCGATCTCGCGGGTTCGTTCCGTCACGCTGACCAGCATGATGTTCATCACACCCACGCCGCCCACCATCAACCCTACGCTCGACACCGCCACCATGAACAGAAACAGTCCGCCCGTCAACTGGTTCCACAGCCGCGTCAGCGCATCGGGACTGAAGATGGCAAAGTTGTCGTCCTGTTGCGTGAGCACCTTGCGCCGCACCCGCAGCAGCTCGCGAATCTCTTCCGTCACCAGCTCCTTGTTTGCCGGCGCGTCGTAGCGGGCCGCGATCCAGAAATCCTTAATCTCCGGATGAATCATACGGAAGGTTTCCAGCGGGAAAAGCGCCGAGTTGTCCTGTGTGTTCCTTCCGCTGCCGAAGGGTTGCGGCTGCTTGTCGAGAACCCCGATGACGGTAAAAATATCTCCCTCGCAATCCACGTCCTTGCCCAGCGGCGATTGGTTGGGAAACAGATCCTCGGCGGCATCGTGGCCCAGCACCACCACGCTGGCTCTCTTCGCCTCCTCCGAGTCCGTCCACATGCGGCCTTCCTGAAGCTCCACATTCTTGGTCTGTGTTACTTCCGTCGTGGCGCCGTTGATGATCGTGTTCGATATCTTGTGAGTCCCGGCTTTCAACGACACGCTGCCCAGCCCGGTCTGAAAATTCTGGTAGGTCAGTTCCGGATCGACGGCGACCACATGCGGCAGATTGCGCATCGCCAGGCCGTCCTCATAGGTGAGCTGCTTGCGGTTCAGCTCCGCGGTGGTGGGCCGCCTGCCGAAGACCTCAAAGCGGAAGATCCACAGGTCGTTGGTGCCCAGCGCGCTCACAAACTGGTTGATGTTCGTATTCAGTCCGTTGATCGCCGAGGAGATCAGGATCACCGTCGAGATGCCGATGGTGATGCCCAGAATGGTGAGCCCCGAGCGCAGCTTGTTCTTGCGCAGCGTATCCAGCGCCAGTTTCACCGCTTCTCTTGCATGGCTGAGTCGCATGGCTTATAGCTCCGCCCGCAGCGCGGCGATCGGGTCGAGCATCGAGGCCTTGTGCGCCGGATAAATCCCGAAGAACAACCCCACGGCGCTGGACACCAGCAAGGCCACCAGGATTGACCACAGCTCCACCACGGAAGGAAACGCCACTGCGAATGTTACGCCCTTAGCCAATGCAATGCCCAGCACGACGCCAATCACGCCGCCCACCAGCGACACCGTTGCCGACTCGATGAGAAACTGCAGCAGAATATCCCGCCTTCGCGCGCCCAGCGCCTTGCGCACCCCGATCTCGCGCGTCCGCTCGGTCACGCTCACCAGCATGATGTTCATGATCACGATGCCGCCGACCACCAGCGAAACCGACGCGATCGACGCCACCACCGCTCCAAAGCTGTTCAGGATCTTGCCCAGCAGGTCCTTGAACGTCGCGCTCGAATCGAGATTGAAGGTGTCCGCCGTCCCCGGCTTCAGGTGCCGCTGCACACGCATGATCGTGCGCAACTCGTCGGTCACATCATCCATCACCGATCCGCCTCCGCCGGTGTCCACATAAATGCTCAGGCTGGCGTTCGATCCGTAGCTGTGCAGGAATGCGTCCAGAGGAATCGCCACCCAGTTATCCATGCTGGAGCCGAAGATCTTGCCCTGCGCCTCGCCCACCCCGATCACCGTGTAGGGCTCGCCGTCCACGCGAACCTCCTTGCCCAGCGGATCGCCGGGGCCGAGCATGTTGTCCACAATGTCCGCGCCCACAATCGCCACGTGCGCCGAGTGCTCGTCTTCCGACTCGGTAAACGCC
>JBAUCP010000542.1:0-7677 GCA_049677625.1 Occallatibacter sp.
AGGTCTTGACGGTGCCGTCCTGCTGCAGCTCCGCTGTGGGCTGGGGCGAAGTGGTAGTGGCCGGCGGCTGAGTGGGTACGGCGGCTCCCATCGCGACAATGCCCGCCATCGCCGATCCCGCTCCGCCGGCTCCGGACATGCCCACCAGCACGGTCTCGCAGCCCATGAGCGCTGCATCCGGAGGGCCCACGCAGACAAGCTGGTCGGTCACCCGCGATTGCGGCATCATGCCGACCAGCACCGTCGGCGAGCCGAGGATGAACGGGCCGCCTACGTGCGGAACCAGGACCGTCACCATGGGGCACACGTGCATGTCTCCGATGCGCGAGGCTGGCATCATGCCGATGAGCACCTGCGGGAAACCGACCATGACGATTCCGCCATGTTCGGTCGCGCTGGTGATGGTGGCAGCTGGCATTCCCATGGTTCAGCTTTCTCCTTAACTCTATGACGCCGGTTTGGAATACGGGGCGTCTCCAGGGAAAGTCGGAGCCGTAGGCGCAGTGGCGCTGGCGGGCGATTCCGGACTTTGCGCGCTGCCGGGCGAGCCGGTAACGGGAGCGCCGCCGCTGTTGATCATGACCATCACGCCGGAGATTGTGACTCCCGAAGGGCCGAGGGAGATGAATCCGGCTGCACCGTTGAGGCCAATGCCCTCCGGGGTGATGACGATGCTGTTCGGCCCGACCGCAAGGCAGATTCCGGCATTGGCAGTGACGTCGAAGTTGGTTCCCGCCGAGATGACCTGGTTCTGGCCGACGGTGAGCGAGTAGTTCGAACCAACCTGCTCATTCAGGTTGGAAGAGACGCTGATGTTGGAGTTGGCGCCGATGCTCTCCTTCAGATTTCCGGTGACGGTATGACTGCGGTCTCCGCCCACCTGGACAATCTGGTTGCCCTTTACGTTGAGGTCGGCTTCGCCATCGACCTCACTGAGCTGCTTGCCCTTGACCAGGGTGTGCTCATCGCCGTCGACTTCGTCGAAGCGGTTCAAGGTGATCTTGGTATGCTGCTCGTTGCCGACGAGCGTGTGCCAGTCGTGCTCGACATGCAGATCGTAGTCACGCTCGGCGTTCATGTAGATCTGCTCTTTGCCGGCGAGATCCTCGAAGCGCAACTCGTTGGCGTTGGATGCGCCGCCGCCGGTCGAACTGCGGGTGAGGATTCCGGAGAGCGTGTACTGGCCGGCTGGATCGTACTTGGGCATGTTAACGCCGTTGTAGACCGAGCCGACAACGATGGGCTGATCCGGATCGCCTTCCAGGAAGCCGATCAAAACCTCATCGCCGATGCGAGGCCAGTAATAAGTTCCCCAGCCCTTGCCTGCCCAGGACTGCGCCACGCGCAGCAGCGTGTTGTCTGGCGTGTTGGGCTTGCGCAGGCGGTCCCACCAGAACTGCACGTTGACCCGTCCGTACTTGTCCATGTACGAGTCTTCGCCCGACTGCACCACCACGAATCCAGTGTGCATTCCATGCACCACGGGCTTTCTGGTGGTTTGCTGGGGGGAATAGACGACTGAAGCGGGAACAGCCTTGAAGTCGTTGTGGTAGGGCTCCGCGTCCGCCGCTTGCTTGGACCGGTACGAGGGCACCTGCTGCACTTCGAGTACGACAACGGTAATGAGATATTCCTGGTTCAGCGGAGTTTGCGGATGTTTCGTCATTGTTGCGGTGTAGCCGGGCTGGAGGCAGATGGCATTCGAGCTTCCCGACGCGATCCATGCATAGTTGGCGCTTGCGGCCTCCCCGCGAATAATGTTGAGCTGCTCATTGAAGCTCTTGAGCCCACTCGCCGTAGCGTCCTTGTTGGAATAGGCCGCGGCGCTCCCGATGTAGTCGTAATCTTCGTTGTTGTTAGCGCCAAGCGGCGTGGTCGGGGAAGACTTATAAAGATTGACATTGTTTCCGACGAATGAATGATCCCACGACGTGTACAGACTCGTAGCCATTGAGTTTCTTGTCTTGAACACTTCAAAAACGAAATCGTATCGGCCCTCGGTTTTACTGCCTTGCGGAGCGTAACGGAAGGAGTTCTGGATAAGGCAATCATCCAACTTCGAGGAGTTGTCTTGAAGAGTGAACTTGTGGTCGTCCGCGCTGTGCACGAAGTAGTAAAGGATTCCGAACTGTTCAAGCAAGCGGGAGATGAAGTCCAAATCGGTTTCGCGATACTGAGTGCAATAGTCCAATGCGGTATAAGTGCCTGAAGTATTGTCGGAGACGGTGATATTGTAAGCGCCGAGCACGGCCTTGACGACTTCAAGCACGGTTTTGTCTTGAAAGACGCGTGTGTTCGTGTTCTGCCCCAACGTCCAAACGTTCGGGACAATGTAGACCCGGTAACGGTTGAACTCCTCGTCGCCGCCATACATCTCCAGTCCCATGATGACGCCATTGATGTAACGTTTATCGCCCTTATCGTTGGCCTGGATCGTAACGCAGGCCTTCGACCCGACAATAGTCTTGGGATCGACCGTAACGGAAGGTTCGGCGACAAGATCCAGCTCAAACATGTAGAGCTCGGAGATGCCTTCCCGGCCGCTTAAATGTTCGGGGAGAAGGTCGTTCGCCCCGGCAGCAGAACAGGTAAAGTTGAGGAGTCGATCAGTTTGTCCAAATGCGCACATAGCCGCCTACCGAAATTGCTGGGTCGCGGCAGCCTTGGCCGCCGCGAGTCAATCGTCCCGCACATCATGTGGTTGCACCGGGGAAGGTGCGTGGGACTACCATGAATACGCGAAGCCGCCGTCGGCGGCAACACTCACCGTCACCCGCTCCATGGGCGACTCCTCTGCCATGCGCGAAAGCACCTGGCGCGAAATCTCCGGCAGCATGGTGTTGGAAAGTATATTGTCCACGTTGCGTGCGCCGCTTTCCACTTCCGTGCAGCGCTTGGCAACCTCCTCGATCACCGATTCCTCGCAGACCATGGTGATCTTGTGATTGTCCTGGATGCGGCGCTGAATCTTGCCGAGCTTCAGCCGGACGATCTTCTTGAGCGCCTCGTCGCGCACCGGAAAATACGGCACGACGATCATGCGCCCCAGGAAGGCGGGCTTGAAGATCTTGTTCAGCTCCGGCTTGATCGCGGCAGCGAGCCCGCTGCTGTCCGGCATCGTCTCCGGGTCCGCCGTCAGCTTCATCAGCGTGTCGGTGGCCGCATTGCTGGTGAGAATGATGATGCAGTTCTTGAAGTCGATCGAGCGGCCTTCGCCATCTTCCAGGTTGCCCTTGTCGAAGACCTGGTAGAAGAGCTCGAGCACGTCGTTGTGCGCCTTCTCGACCTCATCGAGCAGCACCACCGAGTACGGACGCCGGCGCACAGCTTCCGTCAGCACGCCGCCCTCGCCGTAGCCCACGTACCCCGGAGGCGAGCCCTTGAGCGTAGAGACCGTATGCGCCTCCTGGAACTCCGACATATTGATCGTGATCAGGTTGCGCTCGCCGCCATAGAGCAGATCGGAGAGAGCCAGCGCGGTTTCAGTCTTGCCCACGCCGCTGGGCCCCACCAGCATGAAGACGCCCACCGGCTTGCCCGGATCGTCGAGCCGCGCACGCGAGGTGATGATGCGCTGCGCGATCACGGCCAGCGCGTGGTCCTGCCCAATCACGCGTTTGCGCAGATGCCCGTCGAGATCGAGCACCGAGGCAATTTCGTCCTTCACCATCTTGCCCAGCGGAATGCCGGTCCACGCCGAGATCACCTCGCCCACGATGCGTTCGTCCACGCAGACGTGGATGAGCGGATTCTCGCCCTGCACCTTGGTGAGCTGCTCTTCGAGGGCGCGCAGCGCTTCAAGCGACGCCTTCACCTCCGCGCCGCCTTCTTCTTCCGGCTTCACCGTCGCCGCGCCGGTTTCGAGGGCCTCGCGCATGGCGCGAATCTGCTTGACCAGCGCCAACTCCTGCTCCCATTGCGTCTTCAGGCTGGCAAGATTTGCTTCTTCCTTGGCCAGGTTCTCCTCGATCTCTGCCAGCCGCTCGGCATGATCCTCGCCCACCGTCGTTTCGCGTTCGAGAATCTGCTTCTGCACCTTCAGATCGTCGATGCGCCGCGTCGAGTCCTCGACCGGCGGCGGAATGGTGTTTTGCCCCAGCGAGAGCCGCGCGCATGCGGTATCGAGCACGCTCACCGCCTTGTCCGGCAACTGCCGGCCGGCCAGATAGCGATGCGTGAGCCGCACCGTCGACGTAACGGCTTCATCCATGATGCGCAGGCTGTGATGCTTTTCGAGCGCCGCCACAATGCCGCGCATCATGGTGTCGCACTGCGTCTCGCTCGGCTCTTCCACCTTGACCACCTGGAAGCGCCGCGCCAGCGCCGCGTCTTTCTCGAAGAACTTCTTGTACTCCGACCACGTGGTCGCGGCAATCGTGCGCAGCTCTCCGCGCGCCAGCGCCGGCTTGAGCAGATTGGCCGCATCGTTCTGGCCTGCCTGTCCGCCTGCGCCGATCATCGTGTGCGCTTCGTCGATGAACAAAATGATGGGATGCGGAGAAGACTTCACCTCTTCGATCAAACCCTTGAGCCGGTTCTCGAAC
This sequence comes from Occallatibacter sp., assembly GCA_049677625.1. Classification (GTDB taxonomy): domain Bacteria; phylum Acidobacteriota; class Terriglobia; order Terriglobales; family Acidobacteriaceae; genus Telmatobacter. Next base: position 4,545 of record JBAUCP010000542.1, read on the forward strand.
TCGCCCTTCACGCCCGCGCCGGCCTGCAGCAGCGCCAGATCGAGCGAGTGCAGTTGCACATTCTTGAGCGGCGGAGGCACATCGCCGGTGGCCAGGCGCAGTGCGAAGCCCTCCACCACGGCCGTCTTGCCCACGCCGGCCTCGCCGGTGAGGATCGGATTGTTCTGGCGGCGGCGCATCAGAATGTCCACCACCTGCCGGATCTCCTGGTCGCGTCCCAGCACCGGATCGATCTTGCCGCCTTTGGCCTTGGTGGTCAGGTTCTCGGTGTACTGGTCCAGATGCGGCGTCTTGCCGCCCGGCGCGCGGCCCGGTGCGCCACCCGCTTCAGCCGGCGCGCCGGGAGCCGTCGAAAGCGCCGTCGAGGTTTCGCGCGACTTCTCCGTCACCGCGTAGAAATCCTTGCGCAGCGCCTCGGGAGGAATGAGCTGAATCTCCTTGCTCACGTCGCGGATGAGCCGCGAGAGCTCGCTTTCGCTGATCAGCGCCAGCAGCGTGAAGCCGGTGCGGACCTGGCCGGCGTCGTATTCGATGGTGGCGATGGTCCAGGCTTCGGTGAGCATCTTCACCAGTTGCGGGCTGAAGGCCGGGCTGCGCGCATTACCGGTCTTCAGCCGGTCCAGGCTGCGCTGCAGCTCCGTCGTCAGCCGCGAGCGGTCCACGCCATACTGGCGCAGGATGAACGCCACATCGTTGTCCGAGCTGTCGATCGCCTTGAGCAGGAAATGTTCCACTTCGATGTCGTAATGTGTGCGCGATACGCACAGACCCGCCGCAGCCTCCAGCGCGCTGCGCGTCGCTTCATCCAGCTTGCCGATCAATGACTTCAGGTTCAGGCTCATTCTTCAGTTCTCCATCGATCCATGGTTTCGAAAAAATGGTTGCGTTCAGGTCAGCCGGTAGGTTGCCTCATCCGGATCGCGGTCCAGCGCCCGGTTCTTCACCCAGCTCACCAATCCCAGGCGCGAGGCCCCAATCCCGTCCTCGCCCAGTTTCATGCGCGGCACCTCTGCGCGCTCCAGCACCAGCCGGATCACGAAATCGAACTCCCGGTTGGCGTAAATCCTGAGCCAGGCGCGCAGCTCCTTGTAGGCGTGTTCGCCGGGCAAGAAATCCCGATAACGGTCAAAGCTCAGCGGCCCCAACTGCAGGGTTACCGCTCCATGCTGGTCAAAAGCCTCATCGCCAACAATGGTGCCCATCCCGAGCTGCTCGCAGAATGCGCCCGTATCGCGCAGATAGGTGCGGTTCTGCGGAGGCAGCCGTCTCCACGTCCCGGTGAACTGCTCCACCTCGACCGGAACATCGAAATAATCCTCGATCAGTTGCTTCAGCCCCTGCGCCGTCGGCCTTCGTTCGGACAAAAGACCCGCGTAGAACAGACAGGCCTCGTCTGCGATCTCCATCCGGTGGGTGAGCGAGGGGGTGCCCAGCCCGATCAGGTCGAGCAGCCGCGCGCTGATCAAGTCATCGCTCGCGCCGGTCCGCTCATACGCAATGTAGAACCGATACTTCTGCCAGCCGCGATAAAACAGCGAGATCATCCGGTGATTGAAGAGGTCAAAGAAGTCGGCCGGCCCGCGATCCTTCGCCTTGAACCGCTCCAGCAGAAACTCGGTGTACGCGTGCGGAAGCACGCCCACCGCCGCGCTCAATCCCATGAAGTTGACAAACAGCTTGGGCGGGCCGTCCTTGCCAGGCTTGTAATCCTGAATCTCGCTCGCAGGAAACGAGAGCGTGGGCACCGAGGAAAACTGCACCACCTCAGTTGACGGCGAAACAAACAGCCCCACCGGACTGCGCTCCGGGTACAGCCGCTCCAGCAGGCGCACCGCCTGGAAGAAGCGGAAGCAGTAGGGATCCCGCTCCAGCATCTCGCGCACCGGCTCGAAGCGCGGGTCGAATTTCAGATCAGCGGTTTGTAGCCCGCTTTCGGTGGCCATTCGCCCAGCGGCTCCTTTCTCTGGCTGGTGCGCGCTGCCAGTTGGCAAAAGCTGTTGATCGAGGTATAGCAGCCCAGAAAGCGGTCGAGCATGTTGGCGAAGAGATACACGCCTCCGCCCACGAATTGCCGCTCGTCGAACTCGACCTCAACCCTCATGCCGCGCGCCGGCAGATTCCCGTAGACCGACTGCATGATGGCAAAGTGCGGGCTCGATTCGAGCTTTGTGATTCCGCCGATCTGGTTTTCGAGATACGACGAGTCGGTAAAATTGTACAGCCGCAGAATTTCCTGCAGCGACGCAACGCCCTCCTCGGTGAGCGAAAGATAGTTGAGCGAAAGCTGCGAAACCAAGCGCCACAACTGGCTCTTCACGCGCGGAGGGTCGTAGCTCGGCGTCGGCCTGCGCAATGCCGTGATCTGCCGGACCGCCGGATAATCCTCAGCTGCGAAATCTCCTTCCTCCAGTCCGAAGGGCAGCCGCGACGGCAGATCGAAGTCCGAGCAGGAACAGCGCACCGTCAGCACCTCCGCGTTCGGCTTCGTCATTTGCCCGTCTATATCCACCAGCGAAAGGTGCATCGTGGAGGGCACGCGCTCGCCCAGCTCATTCCTGCGCCTCACCGCGTGCCAGTAGGCGCGGGTAGTCTCCTTCCGCGCCTGGAACCGGTAAGAATAAAGCGGCTCCAGCCGGATGTTCTCCCGCCGGCTGGTGCTCGAGGCCATCACCTCGTCAATCGAATGAATCTCCTGCGTCTCCTGCCGCCGCACGCTCGGAATCACATGGTACTCATGCTTGGTGTGGGTCACCAGAATCGGCTCGGCCACCTGCGAGTACAGATTCACCACCGGCGTGCATCCCAGCCGCAGCGTGCGCGCCGAGACGCCCGTCTCCAGGTCCTGGCTGCGCTCCGGCCGCTCGAAGCGCGAAAAACAGAACAGGATCTCCGCCTGCTCTTCGCATCCCGCTTCGGCAATCGCTTCAAGCCCGCTCAGCTCGAAGAACAGAAACTTCTCTGAGAAGGTGAAATACTCCTGCAGTATGCGGTAGCCGTCAAACGACCGCCTGGGATAAGGCAGCAACGACTCGCTCTCTTCAAAGCCCATCGGCCGCAGCCGCGTGGGGTGGATGGTCACCGCCTTGCTGCCGCGCTGCTTTGGATTGCGGACCAGCACCGAGATGCAGTTGCG
>JBAUCP010000543.1:0-2432 GCA_049677625.1 Occallatibacter sp.
AACTGAAATTGCCCGTGCGCCACGCGCGTGTCAGCAAAGTTGGCGTGCGCGCCTTCCCGCTCCGCCAGCTCGCAGGATGCCGTGAGCGCATGAAAATAGATCTCCTCCTGAATGCGCGCGGAAAGCGACTGCGCCTCGGCACTATCGAATGGCAGTTGAAGCTGGAAGAAGACATCCTGCAATCCCATGATTCCAAGACCGACGGGACGCCATTGCTCGTTGGACTTCGCCGCCTGCGGGATGGGATAGAAGTTGATGTCGATCACGCGATCGAGCATGGGGATGGCGGCGCGGACCGTGCGCGCTAGCTTTTCGAAGTCGAAGGTCGGCGCGCCGGCGCCATCCGTGAAAACGTGGCGCGCGAGATTGATGGAGCCGAGATTGCAGACCGCGGTCTGCTCCTGCGACGAAACCTCGGTAATCTCCGTGCAGAGATTGGAAAGATGGATCACGTTGCCGGCTTTGCCGGTCTGATTGTTTTTCAGGTTGCATGCGTCCTTGAACGTCATCCAGCCATTGCCGGTCTCGGCAAGCGAGCGCATCATGCGCGCGTAAAGTTCGCGGGCTTTGATCTGGCGGGCAAACAGGCCATCGGCCTCGGCTTTTTCATACGCGGCGGTGAACTCGTCGCCGTAAAGATCGGGAAGATGCGGAACATCCTTCGGGTCGAAGAGCGACCACATGCCATTCTCGTCGACGCGGCGCATGAAGAGATCGGGAATCCAGTTGGCCAGGTTGAGATTGTAGGTGCGGCGCGAAAGGTCGCCGGTGTTCTCGCGAAGCTCGAGGAAGCTCTCCACGTCAGCGTGCCAGGGCTCGAGATAGACACAGCACGCGCCTTTGCGCTTTCCGCCCTGGTTGACCGCAGCAACGGAGGAGTCCAGCGTGCGCAGCCAGGGGACGATGCCGTTCGAGAGACCGTTGGTTGCGCGGATGAGCGACCCCTCCGAGCGCACGCGATGAAAGGCCAAGCCGATGCCGCCCGAAAACTTCGAGAGCAGGGCGACATCCTTATAGGCGTCGTAGATGCTTTCGAGAGAGTCAGACGGGGAATCGTGCAGATAGCACGAGGACATCTGCGCGTGCCTGGTGCCGGAGTTGAAGAGCGTGGGCGAGCTGGGAAGGTAGTCGAGCGACGCAATGATCCGGTAGAACTCAATCGCTTCATGCGGCGTGCCGGCCAGGCCGCATGCCACGCGCAGAAAGAAGTATTGCGGCGTTTCAATCACCTTGCGCGAGAGCGGATCGCGCAGCAGGTAACGGTCATACACCGTGCGCAGGCCAAAGTATTCAAGCCGGTCAGAGAAACCGTCGTCGATGGCATGATTCAGCTTGCGCGCGTGGGTCTGCACGAACTCGGCAGTGGCCGGATTGACGATGCCCTGGTGATGCGCGTAAGAGATCGCCTGCGAGAACGAATGGATGTTCTGGCCCGCGACTTCCTTGACAATGGTGCCGAGCAGCAGCCGCGAGGCCAGCCGCGAATACTGCGGCTCTTCCCCGATGAGCGACGCGGAGGTGTCAATCGAAATAGCGTCAAGCTGGCTTGTCGTGGCGCCGTCGTAGAGAGCGCCAATGGTCTTCGACGCGATGCGCATCGAATCCACGTGCGGCAATCCGTTGGTGCATCGCTGGATGGCGCGCACAATCTTGTTCACGTCAACCGGCTCCAGCGCGCCATTGCGCTTGCGCACGTGCATGATGGAGGCTTCTTCACGCGCGGGAAAGCCGGGATCGAGATCGGAGAGGCTGCTTTGAAAGGTGGAAGGCGTAGATAGAGTGGCCACGGATCGTCTCCTTGGCCTCAGAGAATTGATGCGAGAAAACAGCGGAAATCCTCCCCGGCGGGAAGACGATGCCACTGCCACCTCGCCTCCCCTCGGAGGCGTCAGCGAAATCTTTCGCGGCAGGTCTTCGGACTTGCAGGCCGCCTACTGACTCGGCTTCCCAGCTCGTTTCAAGCCAGTGCCTTTGTGAGCGTTCGTTCCTGCTTACCGCTGCGGGGCAGCTCCGGATTCGCACCGGATTCCCTTTTCATCCTCACTTGAAGCGGAGGAACCACGAAACATAGGACACTATATCTTGTACTTCCCGCGAGCGCAACACAATTCTTTGTGGATATCGTGCAACTCCATCCCCGAGCAAGGCAGGCGAGCGTAGGACCGTCGAATGTGGGGAATACAGGTCGGCTCGGTCATTCTGATCGGAGAAAAAGCCCATCGCTCATGAATTTTAGTGCGTACGAACGAAGGTCGCCTGCTCCCGGTCCTTCCGTACCTGATCTGCGGGAAAGACCTGGCCGTGTATGACCACAAAGACTCCCGGCTGCAGCAGCCGAGCGGCCAGTAGGCTTTCGGTCAGGTTCTGCAAACCGTCGCTGCCTTCAAATCCCAATGGCGTCATGGCTCCAGTGAGAATGACGGGCACTTTGA
>JBAUCP010000544.1:0-1754 GCA_049677625.1 Occallatibacter sp.
CTTCCAGATTGTGCTCTCCCAGCACAAGATCGCCAAAGAGAAGAATGTCCAGGTCGAGCGTGCGCGGCCCGTTGCGCAGCCCGGCCGAGCGGTCGCGGCCAAGCTCGCGCTCCAGTGCGAGCAGCACGCGCAGCAGCTCGCGCGGCGCCAGATCGGTTTCAAGCGCGGCAACGGCGTTCAAAAACCGCGGCTGCTCAGCGTACCCCACTGGCGCGGTTGAATAGAGCGACGAGCAGGCAACCACGCGGCCAAGCGGCGCCAGCCGAGCCACAGCCGCCGCCAGTGTGGCCTCCGGCCCACCGGCCGGGCTAGGCAAATTCGCTCCGAGTCCAATGTAAGCAATCATCATGCCGCCTTAGAATATCGCGCCCCATGCACGAATTGATCGTGCGTTGTGCCCCCAGTCACAGGACGTTCACACTCCCGCTGTGATAGCATCCGGTTTTCGACCCAGCGCCCGGCGGAAATCTCTTCAGCCTCCGCCCAGCGCCGGCCACACGCCATCCACCTGAGACCTCGGTATGGATGAGGAAGACGGAAAAACCGGCGCCCGAGCCCGGCAATCCGGCCAGTTGAACGCCCCAGCAGGCGTCCCCGCACAACCCCTGTGCCACACTCCCTCAAACGACCGAAACCCTGATTTCGCCCTCCGTCCATTCCGCGTCGAGCCATTCCTCCTGTGTGTCGAGCCATTCCTCCCGGAGGGAGGCGCGAAAATAGCCCAGGGTGGAGTCCGGCGTCGCGGACGGAACCCTGGGACCGCGCGCCGCCATGGCCTGCCCCGCCCCGTAGGGCCGGAACGAAATCCCCCTCAAATTTCCCGCGCGCAGCCCAAGGCGTCTCACCCGCGCACCAAGCCTCATCAAGATTCAGCTTCAACAAGGAGAACCACGCCATGAAAACGTACCAGGGAAGTGAGATCCGCAACGTAGCTGTAGTGGGGCATGCGCACAGCGGCAAAACCACCCTCATCGCCGCCATGCTGCATGCCGCCAAAATGACTCCCACCCAAGGCCGCGTCGCTGACGGCTCAGCCGTCACCGCCTACGACGAAGAAGAGATCGCCCGCGCCATCACCATGCAAAACGCCGTCGCCTTTGCCGAGTGGCAGGGCGTCAAGATCAATCTCGTTGACACACCCGGCTTCCACATGTTCACCCACGAAGCCCGCGCCGCGCTGCTGCCGGTCGAATCCGCCGTCGTAGTCGTCAATGCGCAAAGCGGCGTTGAGCCGGTCACCGAGCGTGTCTGGAAATACGCTGAAGAAGCCAATGTCCCGCGCATCGTCCTCGTCAATCAAATGGATCACCCCAAGGCCGGCGGCGCCGGCGGACTCACCGCGCTCATTGACGACATCCACGAGCGCTGGGGCCGCACCTGCGTGCCCGTCCAGTTGCCCATCTCTGACGCCCAGGGCTTTCACGGCGTAGTCGACCTCGTCACCATGGAGGCCTACACCTACACCCCCGGTGGCGACGGCCATGGCAAAGTCTCCGCTGAAATTCCCGCCTCGCTCGCCGCCGACGCCAAGGCCCGCCACGAAGCTCTCGTCGAGCTGGTCGCTGAAGGCAAAGACGAGCTGATGGAAGAGTTCTTTGAGAAGGGCACCATCCCCGAGGATCACCTCATCGCCGCGCTTCACGAAGCCATCCGCGAAGACCGCATCTTCCCCGTGCTCTTTTCAAGCGGTCAGGCCAATATGGCCCTCGACCATCTCCTCGACTTCCTCAAGGTCTATGCGCCCACTGCAATCG
>JBAUCP010000545.1:0-4799 GCA_049677625.1 Occallatibacter sp.
GGATAAGGCAGAGAAACACAGGAGAGGCTCAATGAGGATGAGGATTGCACTGTTTGCCGCAGCGGCGTTTTGTCTTGGGTGCGCGGCTGCCGTCGCCGCTCAGCAGCCCGAGCCGGCAGTTCCGCGCCGGCTGGCGGTAACCATCCATACGCAGCAGACTGCCGAACCAGTCTCGAAGTACGAATTCGGCATGTTTATCGAGCACATTCGCACCCTCATCTATCGCAGCCTCTGGTCGGAGATGCTCGACGACCGGAAGTTCTATTACCCTATCTCCTCCAAAGAGCCCGATGCTCCAGCCCCGCAACCGGGCGGCCCGTTCCGCAACATGCAGCTTCGCAAATGGCGTCCTGTTGGCCCCGGCGAGGCCGTTGAGATGGACAAGAGCCAGCCGTTCGTCGGTGACCAGAGCCCGCGCATCGCGCTCGACTCCGCCACGCCGCACGGCGTCCGGCAATCCGGCTTCGCTCTGGTCAAAGGCAAGAAGTATACAGGCCGGATTTACCTTCGCGGCACTCCCGGCAGCAAGGTGAAGGTCTCGCTGATCTGGGGTGAAGGCAAAGACGACCGGCAGACCATCTCCTTCGCGGCACTCACCAATGAGTACAGGAGGTTCCCGCTCAATTTCACATCGCAGGCCGATGCGACTGCCGCATCTCTTGAAATCACCGGCACGGGCGCCGGGAATTTTCATATCGGCACAGTGTCCCTGATGCCGGCTGACAACGTGCAGGGATTTCGCCCCGACACCATTCAATTGCTGCGCCAGCTCCACTCCGGCATGTGGCGACTGCCGGGCGGCAATTTCCTTTCTAACTGGGACTGGCACGACTCGGTCGGCGACATCGACAAGCGTTCACCCATGTTTGACCATGCGTGGAACGCCATGCAGACCAACGATGTGGGCATGGACGAATTCATGACTCTCTGCAAGCTGATTGGCACCGAGCCCTACATCACCGTCAACGCGGGCCTGGGCGACGCGCATTCGGCGGCCGAAGAAGTCGAGTACATGAACGGATCGGTGAACACACGGTTCGGCGCCATGCGCGCGCACAACGGCCATCCCGAGCCCTACCACGTGAAGTTCTGGGACATTGGCAACGAGCCCTACGGGAGTTGGCAGATCGGCCGCACCGATCTGAAGTACTTCGCGCTCAAGACCAATGAATTTGCGAAGGAGATGCGGAAAGTCGACCCGTCGATCACCCTGCTCGCTTCGGGTGCAATGCCCGACGAAATGACCGTCACCGGCCAGGCGCGCGCCCTGCATATGCCTGACCCGCAGGCCCAGTTCGGTTCAGCAGCGGACTTTACCGGCGGACTTCTTGCGGACAGTTGGGGAAGCTTCGACGGCCTCACCGAACATTGGTACGCAAGGGCGGGCAAGCGCTTCGATTACGAGCATGCAAAGAGCCTTCCGCCGGATGCGCCCAACGAGGCCGGGTATGTGAATGTTGACCAGAATCTGCTCGACTGGGCGCGTTATCCATCCAATCGCGTGCGCCTCAAGGCTGAGGAATGGCAGGAGTACGAAAGACGCTTTCCGGCGATGACCGACAAGAAGATTTTTCTTTCCATCGACGAATACGCTTACAGCGGTGCGCCCGTGAATCTCAAGCTGGCGCTCGCCTACGCCATGGTCTTCAACGAGATGCTTCGCTACACCGACATCATTAAAATGTCGGCATTCACCATGGGCGTCTCGACGCTCGACTACAACAGCACCGAAGCCGCCTACAACACCAATGGGCTGCTGTTCAAGATGTACGGCGATCATCTTGGGTCCATCCCGGTTGCCCTTTCAGGAAACGGGCCTCAACCCGCGCCCAGGTACCCCATCGCCGGCGATCAGCCCAAGACAAACCCCGGCAGCCCAACCTATCCGCTCGACATGTTCGCCGCGTTGACCGCGGATCGCAAGTTCCTGACCATAGCTATAGTGAACGCGACGGAATCGAAACTGAACATCGATCTGAACGTGACCGGCGCGCAATTGACCGGGCCATCGACTCTATGGCAGATGACAGGGAGTAGTGCGGACGCCGCCAATCATGTCGGTCAGCCGCCGCAAGTGTCGGTGAACGAGATTCCGCTGGGCGACGTTCCGCGGACGATTTCGGTCGCGCCGATCAGCGTCAACATCTATCGGTTCCCGGTAGCTTCGGCGGCGCAATGAAGATCGGCATTCGGAGTCACCCTCATCGACGGAGCGCAATGATCACCAGAAGCTACTCGCTCGCGCTCGTTTCCCGGTGATATGCTCGTTGGGCAACTCTCCCTCACCGAGTCTGATCTCCGGAGTGTCCCATGACACGCGCTCTCGCCCTGCCTCTTTGCGTCCTTGCGTTCGCGTCTTCGCTGCATTCGTGCCTGGCCGCCGACCGGATCCTCTTCGACCGTCTCGGCCCCACTCAGGCCACACTCTTTATCTCGAACGCGGATGGTTCGGCAGAGCGGGCGCTCACACAGCCGGGCTCGCTTGACTACAATCCCTCCTGGTCTCCCAAGGGCGATTGGATCGTGTTCACATCGGAGCGTGCCGGGTCGGCCGATCTCTTCCGCGTTCATCCCGACGGAACGGGCGTCGAGCGCCTGACCGACGACCCGGCATACGACGATCAGGCTGCCTTTTCTCCCGATGGCGCGCGGATTGTCTTCGTCTCCACCCGCGCCGGCGGAACGGCTAACCTCTGGATTCTGGACGCGGTCAGCCACAAAGCCACGCCGCTCACCTCCGGACATGGCGGCGATTTCCGCCCTTCCTGGTCTCCCGACGGCGCGTGGATCGCTTTCTCCTCGGATCGCGACAGCGACCTTCCCCCTGCCAAAGGCCGATGGGAACGCCTGCACCTGGTCGATATCTATCTCATCCATCCCGACGGAACAGGCCTCAAGCGCATCTCCCAACACGGAGGCTTCTGCGGCAGCCCCAAATGGACGCCGGACAGCAGGGCCGTCCTCACCTATTGCATGTCTGCGCAAGACACGTGGACCTATCGCTTTGGCGACGAGGACGGCGACGACCAGATTGTGAAGATCGATATTGCCAGTGGAGAAGCAACGCCCGTCTCCGCCGGCCCCGGCGTCAAGCTGGTCCCTACGCTGCTTTCCTCGGGTGAAGTCGGCTACCTTCGCAACGACAAAACGGTCACCGGAGTTTTCTATTCGAGCGGCAAGCCGGGCCCCAAGGGCGGTGATCTCAACACGCCCTCCTGGTCCCCCGATGGCGCGCACATCGTATACAGCCGCTATGTCTTCAAGCACACGGCTGAACCGGTCAAGGTTTGGAGCCGGAATCCGAAGTTTGACATGTATCGCACAGCATGGCTGCCTGAGTACGATCCCAGCGGCGAGCATCTGGCGGTAACCAAGATGAGCCCCGACGGTGCGACAACCAGCCTGTTCATCGTCGACGAGGGAAAACCGGCTCGCTCCATTCTTGAGCAGAAGGGGTTGATCCTCGCCCCATCGTGGTCTCCTGACGGCAAGCAGATCGTGGTTGGCGTGGGCATCTTTACCGCTTTCCTCGATGAAGATGCTGGAGGCAAGAAGCCCATCGATCCCATCAATGGCGGAGCGCAGGTGGGCATCGTGAGCGCCGACGGTTCCGGCTACCACCTGATTACATCCGGCAACAACAACAATGCATTCGCATCCTTTGCGCCCGATGGGAAACACATCGTCTACCGCACCACCGGCCCTGACGGCATCGGCCTGCGCATCATGAATCTCGAAGACCGCAGCGTCGCGGTGCTGACCAACGAGTGGGACAACTTTCCCGTCTGGTCGCCGCGAAGAGACCTGATCGCCTTCATCCGCAGGACCGGAGCCGATTTTGAAGTGTTCACCATCCACCCCGACGGCACCGGCCTGAAGCAGTTGACCCACATTCACGGAAACGACGCTCACCTGGCGTGGTCCCCCGACGGAGAACGGCTTTTGTTTTGCAGCAGCCGCATGGGATTCAAAGACGAAGTCGTGTTGATCGGCGCGCCGCAACCCTACGGCGAGGTCTTCGTCATGCGCTATGACGGCGCCCAGGTGGAACAGCTCACCGATAACCAGTGGGAAGAAGGCGGACCCGCCTGGCAGCCGCACCAGCCGGTGTTGGATACCCATACCGCCTCGTCGCAATAGGGTTGCGGGCCGTCTTTATTTGATACTAGAAGCTATGGCAGACCAAAACGCTTCAATGGATCGATTCTCCCTGCTCGGCCAATTCCGTCATCTGGCCGCTCAATCGCGGACGCTGGCGGAGTTGCAGACAGGGATCGTTGCCGCAGCGGCGCGCCACTTGCCGCACTTCAGTTGGACAGGGTTCTACATGCTGGATCCGGCGGATCCGGAGATGCTGGTACTCGGGCCGTTTGTCGGCGATCCGACTCCGCACGTGCGCATTCCGGTCAGCCAGGGAATCTGCGGAGCGGCGGTGGTCTCCGGCGAGACCGTCATCGTCGATGATGTCGGCTCCGATCCCCGCTATCTGTCCTGCTCAATCGAGACCAAGTCTGAGATTGTCGTGCCAATCTATGCGAATGGCAGAGTCGTTGGAGAAATCGACATCGACAGTCATGATCCCGCAGCCTTCAAGGACGACGATCGTGTCTTCCTTGAAGAGGCGGCTCGGATTGTCGGCTGCTATATGGAAGAACACCCAGGCGAATCGCCTGCACCGCAATCCGGAGCGGCGCCGACACCGTAACTGGACACCGTAACTTCTGTAGACCTGGCAGCGTCTCATAGTTGTCATGATCCGGCCGGTGTTTCCAGCTTCAGGGAATTCGGGAGTGAAGTAA
>JBAUCP010000546.1:0-3185 GCA_049677625.1 Occallatibacter sp.
TATACTCCGGCGGCTCAGGTTCGGTGAGCGACACAACCTATACGGTCCTGCCGACGATCTCCTACGATCAGGTAACTCCGAGACAGCATCGGACGTTTACGTATAACCCGGGATTTACGTTCTACCAGCCAACCAGCACATTGAACGAAATCGACCAGAGCGCCGAAGCGTTTTATCAATACCGTTTGACGCAACATATGGCTGTCAACGTCAGTGATTCGTTTCATGAGAGTTCCACAGTCTTCGATCAGTCCTCTTCAGCGGCCGAAGGAGCAGTTTCCGGTTCCCCGCTTCCCATCGCTCCCGGCGTTGTTGCCCCATATGCAGAACGTCTCACCAATACAGCCCAAGCGCAACTCACCTACCAGTTCAGTCCCGTGGGAATGGTTGGCGGCTCCGGAACGTGGATGATACTTAATTACCCCAATCTTACCGAAGCGTCCGGTCTCTACGGCTCCGATGAAACCAGTGGTTCAGCTTTCTATAATCGCCGAATCTCCTCCACGCAGTATATGGGTGTAAACTACCGGTATTCGCAGGTTGTCGCCCATCCGGAGAACTCGGAAAGCGAAACGAAGACCCATACCATCTACGCTTTTTATACGATCTCTCCCAAACACAATCTTTCGATCTCGATATCGGGCGGGCCTCAGTACTACGCGGTGAGTCAAACTTTATTGCCGGCGTCGGGCTCCTGGGGTCCGACGGTGACGGTGAGCATGGGCTGGCAGCAAGCTCAAACTAACTTTGCCGCCAGCTATTCGCGAGAAGTCACCGGGGGCGGTGGCTTGCTTGGAGCCTTCGAGTCAAGCAGCGCAAATGCTTCCGCGCGCTGGCGGATTTCGCGCGAATGGTCCACCGGGGTGAACGGGAATTATGCGATCAACAAGTCGGTGACCCCGCTTACGTTCACTTCCACGCAGGGTGGGCACACCGTTTCGGGGACCGCCACTGTCGAGTACTCGATCAACCAACAGCTCACAGTAGATTTCGCATACAACCGTCTGCACCAAAGCTATAACGACATTGCCGCGGTTTCCAACAACCCCGATAGCGATCGCGAGACGATCTCGCTAACATGGCAGTTCACGCGGCCGTTGGGAAGATAACAATGCCAGAAGAATTCGAAGAACAACAATCGCAGCCGTTTGACCTTGAGCACTTACTAGGCATAGTGCGTCGCCGTCATATTCACTTTCTAATACCTCTGTTTCTCGGCTGGCTTGTGATTTGGGGCTCCAGTTGGTTCCTAACGGCGCGCTACAAGTCGAGCACGCTGATCCTTGTCGAACAGCCCACGATGCCCAAGAACTACGTGGAGCCGAATGTAAACGACGACCTGCAGGACAGGCTGCAGAGCATCACACAACAGATTCTGAGCCGGACACGGCTTCTCCTGATTATCGATAAACTGCACCTCTATAGCGATCAGCGCCGCCCGCTCACGCCGGACGATAAGGTCGCCATGGTTCGCAAAGACATCGATGTCGAATTGGTTCGCGATCCCCAAAATAACGCGATCACCGCGTTTCGGGTGTCTTTTTCGGCGGCCAACCCGCGCATCGCGCAACAGGTAACCGGCGAGCTGACGAACCTGTTCATTGATGAGAATACCCGGGTCCAGGAACAACAGTCCGAGCAAACTACGGAGTTCATCCAAGACCAGTTGGCGAGCGCGCGTTCCAGTCTCGCAGACCAGGACGCAAAGGTTCGCGCGTTCCAAGCTGCGCACGAGGGGTCTCTGCCGACTCAGCAGGCCAGCAATCTCCAGATTCTGAGCGGGCTGCAGTCGCAGCTTCAAAACGAGCAGGACGCGCTGAATGCCGCCAATCAGCAGCGGATCTATACTCAGTCTCTGATTGACCAGTACCGGGCAGTCCCGGGGACGACCCGGACGGCGACAGGCGCTCCAACCGGATTGACGGCGATGGACGAGCAGTTGGACACGCTCAGGACGAAGCTTGCCGACTTGACTACACGATACACGGACCGCTATCCGGAGGTTCAGGAAGTGAAGTCGGAGATTGCGAAGGCGGAAAAAGCGCGGGCACAATTGCTGGCCAGCTTGAAGAGCAAAGCAGACGCGAAGGACGGCGAGCAGGACAATGGAGCCCAGGCTCTGACCGATCCTGCGCAGAACTCGGCGGTGTTGCAGTTGCAAAGCCAACTGCGAGCCAACCAGGCCGAGGTAGCCAACCGCGAGCAGGCGATTACCGATCTGAAATCCAGAATCGACAGTTATCAGGCGCGGCTGAGCGAAGAGCCGGCGGTCGAGCAACAGCTCGCGGATCTTACCCGAGGGTACGAGCAATCCAAAGTCAATTTTGACGATCTGCTCAAAAAAGAAAATGATTCCCAGATGGCCACCAGCATGGAGCAGATGCAGGAAGGCGAAAGATTTACCATGATCGATCCGCCCAGCCTGCCGCTGACACCGGATTTTCCCAACCGCCTGAAAATGTGCGGGGCCGGATTCGGTGCTGGACTGGCGCTTGGCCTTGTTGTGGTCGCCGGACTGGAATTCTTCGATGATCGTATGCATGGAGACAAGGACATCCAAAATCTCCTGCCGGTAGCCATCATCGCCGAGGTCCCGGAGATCGTGACTCCCTCCGATCTGCGCCGAGAAAAGAGAAGAATGATGCTGGGATGGGCGACGGCCGGATTCGTCTTCTTAACCATCCTGGCGGGCACTGCAGTCAGCTATTTGCGCGGTTAGGTTCCGTATACGATGTACAAGGCATTCTTCAATCTCAGCCGCGACCCGTTCGAGCTCACGCCGGACCCGAACTGCTTTGTCCCGACCAAGCGCCACGACGAAGCGCTCGCCGCGCTCTATTATGGGGTTCGGCGGCGTAAGGGGATGGTCGTCGTAACCGGTGAGGTCGGAACCGGAAAGACGCTGCTGCTGCGTTGTTTGCTCCGCCTGCTGGAGCAGAGCAAGGATGTGGCGTACGCCTATCTGTTTAATAGTACGCTGAGCCCCACGGAGTTCCTGCAATACACGGTCGCCGACTTCGGGCTTCCTGCCTCTGGAAAAAACAAGTGTGAGTTACTGACCGACTTAAGCAAATTCTTGATTGCCCGCAGCGCCAAACAATTGACCACCGTGCTCATAGTGGATGAAGCGCACCAATTGTCCGCCGATACTCTTGAGGAGATCCGACTGCTGTCGAATCTGGAAA
>JBAUCP010000547.1:0-2127 GCA_049677625.1 Occallatibacter sp.
GCAGTGCGCGAGCTGGTAGACCAACTGTTTCAACTTCGCCCGCGTGGCAAGAAGCCGCACATCGAGTTGAATCCCGACGAGGTGGTCGCGCTGGGAGCCGCTGTGCAGGCGGATATTCTGGCCGGCGCATCGACAACGACTGAAGAGTTATTGTTGCTCGACGTGACGCCGCTTTCGCTGGGCATTGAGGCGCTGGGCGGCGTGGTGGCCAGGATCATCCAGCGCAACTCCACCATTCCTGCCTCGGCCACCGAGCACTTCACCACCGGCGTCGACGGCCAGACCAACGTGGCGATCCACGTGGTCCAGGGCGAGCGCGAACTGGCTTCCGATTGCCGCTCGCTGGCGCGCTTCGATCTCAAAGGCATTCCGCCGATGAGCGCCGGGCTGCCGCGCATCGAAGTGAAGTTCCTTATCGACGCCGACGGCATTCTGCAGGTCTCCGCGCGCGAGCAGCGCAGCGGCAAGGCGATCGACTTTGAGGTGAAGCCGACTTACGGACTGACGGACGAACAGGTCGAGGGCATGATTCTCGACTCCTTCGATCACGCAGAAGAGGACTTCGCCAAGCGGCTGCTGATCGAGGCGCGTAATGAGGCCGAAACGATTTTATCGAAGGTCGACCAGGCGCGCGAAAACCCTGCATGGGCGCGGTTGAACGCAGACGAGCAGGCCGCCATTGACGCGGCCCGCAATCGCCTGGAAGCCGCGAAGCGCGGCGACGACCTGAACGCCATCCGCGAGGCTACCTCTGCGCTCGACCAGTCCACGCGCAGGCTCGCCGAGTTGATGATGGACGCGGCCGTCACCGAGGCGATTCGCGGCAAGACCATGGAAGCGGCCGGCGAAGAGCTGAGCGACAACATTACTGCGCCGCATCCGATGGCGGCGGCGGAGTTCAAATAACGAGCGAGTTAGCACGTCGGCAAGTTAGCACTGAGGAAGTTTTGGTTATGAGCGAAGCAGAACAGAAAAGCATTCCGCCCGAGAAGCTAGTGCGCGTCACTTTCCTTCCCGAAGGCAAGACGGTTGAATTCGAGTACGGCACTCTGCCTTACGATCACCACGGCAAGCCGATGTCGTTCCTCGATGTGGCGGAGAACTTCGGCATCTTTCTCGACCACGCCTGCGGCGGCGTGTGCGCCTGCACCACCTGTCATCTGTGGATCAAGGATCAGGCGGGCATCAGCGAGGCTGACGACGATGAGCTCGACCGGATGGACATGGCCGCCGACCAGCAGTTGAACTCACGCCTGGGCTGCCAGGCAGTGATTACGCGGCCCGGCGAGTATGTCGTCGAGATTCCCAAGTGGAACCGCAACTACACCTCGGAAGGCAAGCCGCTGGCGCTCGCGGAAGGCAAATAAAGCACGATCCTGGGTGCCCCAGGTCTCGATTTTGAGACCTGGGATAGCACGGTCCCAGGCTCCTATGCCTCTTTGTAAAACGAAGCCTAAATAAGGAGCATCGCCCCATGCCGCGCGAGATTCACTGGACCGACGCCGAAGAGATCGGCATTCAGTTGCAGGAAAAGTATCCGGAGATCGATCCGTTCACCGTGCGCTTCACCGATCTGCACCGCTACGTGACCGAGCTCGAAGGCTTCGCCGACGATCCGGCAAAATCGAACGAGCCCAAGCTCGAAGCCATCCAGATGGCCTGGCACGAAGAGTACGAGGACGCGCAGAAGTAATACTCAGCTTGCCTTTGCGGCGTGCTGGGAGATCGAAAGCACATTGCCATCCGGGTCTTTGAACCACGCTACTTTGTCTCCGGTTGGAAAGGTACAGATGCCGCGCTCATCCTGGCCCATGTTCGGGTAATGCGTGAAGTCCACGCCTCTCTTCACCAATCCGTCGATATCGGAGCCGATATCGCTGCTTTCCCAGCCCAGCACCGTGTGTTGTGCCGGCGTGAAGCCCGGAACCTTGCTGATACGCAGCATGACGCCGTCCAAATCGAAGACCAGCGCAAAGCCATCGTCGTCGAGAAATTTCAGGCCGAGCGTATCGCGATAAAACGCGACCGCCGCATCGGGATTTTGCGTGAGCAGGAACGTAACCACACTGTCCATTGAACTCTCCGGTAGCTTCAATAAAGATTGGATCGGATGAGCGGGGATCAATC
>JBAUCP010000548.1:0-5692 GCA_049677625.1 Occallatibacter sp.
GGCAACTCCTGGACGTACTCGTTCTTCGCGCCGCAGAATGAGGCCGCGCTGATGCGGGCGATGGGTGGTCCCGAAACCTTCGTGCGCAGGCTGGATGCGTTCTTCGCCGTGGCTGACCGATACGATGTGGGCAACGAGCCGGGATTCCTGACTCCGTATCTTTACATCTGGGCGGGCCGGCCCGACGAGACCGATGCACACGTGCGCAAGATCATTGCCGAGAGCTTTCATGCGGGGCTCGAGGGTCTGCCCGGCAACGACGATTCCGGCGCCATGTCGTCGTGGTATGCCTTTGGCGAGATGGGCATCTTTCCCAACGCCGGCCAGGATGTGTATCTGATTGGAAGCCCAGCGTACCCGCAGACCACGCTGCATCTGGCGGGCGGCAGGGACTTCGTGATCGAAGCGAAAAATCTGTCTCCCGGCAACATCTATGTAACGGCAGCCACGCTCAACGGCAAGCCGCTCGATCGCGCGTGGCTGCGCCACAACGAGATTGCCGCCGGTGGGCGGCTGGTGCTGACCATGGCAGCCGTTCCCGGCCATTGGGCGGAGCACGATCCGCCTCCCTCCACCGCTGCTGAACCCACGCCCCAAGAACTTTGAAGTCCGAAGCTGCACGCTGAAAGCTCCGGGTTACGCGAACCGTCACGATCGAGACAGAATAAACAGGAAGGTCCACCGATGAGGAACTGGTTTTTGTACGTTGCCGTAATTTTCTTCTCCATGCAAGGCGCCGTGTGGGCGCAGACAGCCGAGCAGCTCGACGCGGTGATGAAGACCATGCCGGAGCCGGCGCAGCAGGTCATCGAGCGGCTCGGCGAACTGAACCACCTGCCTGGCGGCGAGTGGCGCGTTCATCCCGGCGATCTGCCGCATGGCGAGAGCCCCAGCCTCGACGATTCCTCCTGGGAAGCCGCTAAGACGAGGACCGATTATTCCACCGGCGCAGTCTGGTTCCGGCAATGGCTTGAAGTGCCGAAGAGCCTGCATGGATACGACCTCACCGGCGCGCAGATCTGGTTCTCCTTCCAGACGAGAACCACGGGCCGCGACGCAGTAACGGAGATTGTGTACCTCGATGGCCGCCGCGTGGCGCTCGGCGAGAGCCTGGAGAAGATCGAGCTGTTCGACAATGCGAAGCCCGGCGACCGCATGCTGATTGCGGTGAAGCTGCTGGCAACGGCCGGCGGCAAGCAGTTTCAAGGCGCCAGTGAGACCATTAACTTCGCTGCGAATCGGCCTGACCCGCAGGACCTGCATGACGAGTTTCTCTCGGCGGCATTTCTTGTGCCGAGTTTCTCGAAGGATGTCGCGGCCGACCAGGCCACGCTGGTGAAGGCGATTGAGCTGGTCGATCTGAAGGCTCTCGACGCAGGCAACCAGGGACAGTTTGACGCATCGCTCAAGCAGTCGGAATCCTCGCTGGAAGCGCTCAAGCCGCTGCTCGAGCAGGCGACCTTGCATCTCACCGGCAACTCGCACATCGACGCCGCGTGGCTGTGGCCGCGGACGGAGACCGTGGACGTGGTGAAGCGCACCTTCGGCACCGCATTGCAACTCATGGACGAGTATCCGGGCTACACGTATACGCAGTCAGCCGCGGCGTACGACGACTGGATGGCCGACAAGTATCCCCCGATGAACGATGAGATCAAGAAGCGCATTCAGGAGGGGCGCTGGGAGGTGGTAGGCGGCATGTGGGTAGAGCCGGACCTGAATCTGCCCGACGGCGAATCGACGGCGCGCTCGATCCTCATCGGCAAGCGCTGGTTCCAGGAACATTACGGCGTTGATGTCCATATCGGATGGAACCCGGATTCGTTCGGATACAACTGGCAGCTTCCGCAGATCTACAAAAAGTCGGGCATCGACTATTTCGTGACGCAGAAGATGTCGTGGAACGACACCAACCCATTGCCGCTCAAGCTGTTCTGGTGGGAGTCTCCCGACGGCAGCAAGGTGCTCACGTATTTTCCGCATGGATACGGCGATCGCAACCTGAATCCGGTGCACCTCTCGGCTGAACTGGCGCAGGCGCGTACCATGGCGCCGGGCATGACCGAGATGATGGACCTCTACGGCGTGGGCGACCACGGCGGAGGGCCCACGCGCGACATGCTCGACGACGCTGACCACTGGATGCAGCCCGGCAAGATTGCGCCGAAGATGGAGTACGGCACGGCACTGCCTTATCTCTCCGAGATGAAGAAGGAGGTTGCGCCCGACTCGAAGGTCTGGAACTATCGCACCATCGCGGAGGGTTACCAGTATCCGCCGCAGCCGCCTGCAGGCGAGATCTCCATTCCCACCTGGGACGACGAGCTGTATCTGGAGTTTCATCGCGGCGTTTACACCACCCAGGCCAACATGAAGCGCAACCTGCGCCAGGCGCCGGAGTGGACGCTGAATGCAGAGAAGTATGCGTCGCTGGCGTGGCTGGATGGAGACAGCTATCCCGGCGCGGAGTTGACGGACGCGTGGCGGAAGATCACCTTCAACGGCTTTCACGATCTCGCCGCCGGCTCGGGAATCGCCGTGATCTACCGCGATGCGCAAAAGGACTTCAACGACGTGCGCTGGGAGACGAACGAGATCTCGCACAAGGCGCTGAACACTGTTGCAGCGCGTATTGACACGCGCGTTGCGGCCGGCGTGCCGGTGCTGGTCTTCAATCCGCTGGGATGGCGGCGCTCAGGCAACGTTGAGGTCAACGTGCAGATGCCCGGACCGGCGGCGGAGGTTTCCGTGCTCGATTCGCGCGGCGAGGTTCTTCCCTCCGAGACTCTTGCCAAGGACGCGCACACGAACACGTTTCATCTGATGGTTGAGGCGCGCGATATTCCTGCCATGGGTTACGAAGTGCTGCGCGTGGTTCCGGGCAAGCGCGTGTTTGCAAGCGACTTGAAGGTGAGCGGAACGACGCTCGAAAACGCCAACCTGCGCGTCACGGTCGATCCAAAGACCGGCTGCATTACCGGCCTCTACGACAAGAAGGCAGGGTTTGAGACGCTGGCTGCCGGAACCTGCGGCAATGAACTTGAGGCCTTCAAAGACACGCCCAAGCAATACGACGCGTGGAACATCGACCCCGGCACGCTGGACGAGACGCCAGCGCGGCTCACGCAGGCTGACTCGGTTGAGGTCGTGGAGAAAGGCCCCGCGCGCGCTGCGATTCGCGTCACGCGTACCTGGCAGAGCTCCAAGTTCGTGCAGGAGATTGTGCTCTACTCCGGCAGCAACGAGGCCGATGTGGTCAACGACATCGACTGGCACGAAACGCACGTGCTGCTCAAGGCGGCGTTCGCGCTGTCTGCCTCTGCTCCGTTCGCCACGTATGAGATTCCCTTCGGCTCGATCGAGCGGCCCACCACGCGCAACAACAGCTGGGAGAAGGGGCGCTTCGAGGTGCCGGCGCAGCGCTGGGCCGACATGGGCGATGCACAGCACGGGTTCAGCCTGATCAACGAGTCTAAATTCGGATACGATGCGGTGGGCAATCTGCTGCGCCTGAGCCTGCTGCGCTCGCCTACCTCGCCCGATCCGGACGCGGACCGCGGACCTCATCACTTCAGCTATGCGCTCTATCCGCACGCGGGCGACTGGAAGCAGGCCATGACGGTGCGCCACGGCTGGGAGTTCAACTACAAGCTGGCCGCGATGCAGGTGGAAGCGCACACCGGCACGCTGCCAGCCGAGCATTCCTTTGCGGCCGTCTCACCGGACGACGTGGTTCTGACCGCCATGAAGAAAGCCGAGGACAGCGACGCGCTCATATTCCACATGTACGAGTGGGCCGGCAAGAGCGGGGAGGCCGATCTCACGCTGCCGCCCGGCGCAACCGGCGCGACGGAGACGAACCTGCTGGAGCAGCCGGTGGACGATCCGCTCGCGATCAAGGCCGATCGCGTCGCGGTTCCCATTCATCCTTACGAGATTCTGGCGATCCGCGCCGATTATCCCAGATCGGCACAGTGACCGGCGCCCCGCTGATTCCGAATGGCCGCGCATGCCATGCGCGGCCATTCAACCCAACGGGTGATAGCATCAAAGGTGACTGATGCAAACCAAAAAACTGCAAATTATCCCCCTTGGCGGCCTGGGCGAATTCGGCATGAACTGCCTCGCCGTCCGTTGGGAAGACGACATCATCGTCATCGACGCCGGCCTCATGTTTCCCGAGACGGAGTTGTTGGGCGTGGATATCGTCGTGCCCGATATCACCTACCTGATTGAAAACAAGCAGCACGTCCGTGCGATTCTGCTGACGCACGGCCACGAGGACCACATCGGCGGGCTGCCCTGGATACTGAGCGAGCTCAAGGTGCCTGTCTACGCCACCGAGTTCACGCTGGCGTATGTGGAAGGCAAGCTCGAAGAGCACCAACTGCTCGACGAGACCGAGCTCATTGAGATCACGCCGAAGGAAAAGTTCTCGATCGGCCCGTTCACCATTGAGCCGATCCGGGTGACGCATTCGCTGGTGGACTGCGTGGCGCTGGCCGTGGATACGCCGGCCGGCGTGATCATCCACACCGGCGACTTCAAGATCGACCTGGCCCCGCTGGACGACAAAGCATTCGACATGCACACCTTTGCCGAGTATGGCCGGCGCGGCGTGCTGGCGCTGCTGCAGGACTCGACCAACGTGGAGCGCTCCGGCTACACGCCCAGCGAGCGGGCGGTCATTCCGCGGCTCGATGAAGTCTTCTCGCGCACCAAGAAGAAGCTGTTCTTCAGTTGCTTTTCCTCATCCATCTACCGCATCCGCATTGCGCTGGAGCTGGCGCGGGCGCACGGGCGCAAAGTGGCCGTGCTGGGGCGCTCCATGATGGAGAGCACCGAGATCGCGCAGGACCTGGGCTACATCGATATTCCGCCGGGGCTGGTCATCAATCCCGGCCAGATGCGCGACTACACGCCCGAGCAGTTGATGATCCTGATCAGCGGAACGCAGGGCGAGCCGATGAGCGCGCTGAGCCGCGCCGCGGTGGACAACCACAAGCATGCGCGCATCGATGCCGGCGACACCGTGGTGCTCAGTTCCAGGATCATTCCCGGCAACGAGAAGAACATCCATCGCGTGATCGACCACCTGAGCCGCCGCGAAGCCAACGTCATCTGCGACGACGGCTCGAACGGGCTGATTCATGTAAGCGGCCACGGCAGCCAGGACGAGCTGCGCCTGCTCATCAACCTGGTGCGGCCCAAGTTCTTCATCCCGGTGCACGGCGACTACCGGTTCCTGCGCAAGCACGCAGAGATCGCCATGGAGACGGGCGCGGTGGAGCACGCAATCGTGATTGAAGACGGCGACGTGCTGGAGCTGAGCAAGGACGACGCACGTAAGCGCGACAAGGTAACGGCCGGACGCATTCTGATCGACTCCGGCTCGTCGATCGATGTCGTCGAGGATCTTGTCATCCGCGACCGGCGCATTCTGTCGGAAGACGGCGTGGTGCTTGCAGTGCTGGCCATCAACAAGCGGACCGGCAAGGTGGAGCGGCCGCCGGAGGTGATCATGCGCGGCTTTGGCGGCGCGGATATTACCGACCAGGCCCGCGAAACGGTGCTGAAGACGCTGGATGGGCTGAGCCCCGAGCAGAAGAGCGACTACGGCATGGTGAACGAGAAGGTGCGCGTGGAGCTGAAGCGGCTGATCCAGAAGTCGACTGGCCGGCGGCCGATGATC
>JBAUCP010000549.1:0-2191 GCA_049677625.1 Occallatibacter sp.
CGCGCGCTGGCGTGCAGGGAACCACAGGCTTAGATAAAGCAGCGTGCCGGGGAAGAATCCGGCCTCGGTGATGCCGAGCAGAAGCCGCAATGCGTAAAAACTGTATGGCCCGACGACGAAGGCCGACGCAGCGGAGACCAGGCCCCACGCAACCACCACGCGTGCAATCCACGTGCGCGCGCCGACGCGCATCATCATGAGGTTTGACGGCACCTGAACCGAGATGTAGCCGATGAAGAACACGCCGGCGCCGAAGCCGAGCGTGGCGGGCGTGAGTCCGATGGCCGTGTCCATGCTGAGCGCGGCAAAGCCAACGTTCACGCGGTCAAGAAAACTGACGAAGTAAAGCAGAATGACGAACGGGAGAATGCGCAGTTGCAGCTTATGCGCAACGCGCGCTTCGAGATCGACGGGCGTGGAATATGTACTCACGCGGTGGCCAGCGGCCGGTCTGCCGCCGCGATGTGGGCGCAGACTGCTTCGGTGACTTCAGCCGTTGTGGCCGAGCCGCCCAGGTCGCGTGTATGCAAGCGTGGGTTTGCGGTTACGTGCTCGATGGCTTCCATCACGCGGCGCGCGGCGCCGGCCTCACCCAGGTGCTCGAGCATCATTACCACTGTCCAGAAGGTTCCTACCGGGTTGGCGATGCCTTTGCCCATGATGTCGAAGGCCGATCCGTGAATGGGCTCGAACATGGAGGGATAGACGCGCTCCGGATTGATGTTCGCGGTGGGGCCGATGCCCAGGCTCCCGGCCAGCGCTGCGGCCAGATCGCTGAGGATGTCGGCGTGCAGGTTGGTGGCGACGATGGTGTCGAGCGACGCGGGGCGGTTGACCATGCGCGCGGTCATCGCGTCCACCATCTCCTTGTCCCAGGTCACGTCGGGGAAATCCTTCGCCACTTCGCAGGCGATCTCGTCCCACATGACCATGGCGTGGCGCTGCGCGTTGCTCTTGGTGACTACGGTGAGCAGCTTGCGCGGGCGCGATTGCGCCAGCCGGAAGGCGAAACGCTGGATGCGCTCGGCGCCCACGCGGGTCATGACGCTCAGGTCGGTCGCCACTTCCATCGGGAAGCCCTGGTGCACGCGTCCGCCGGCGCCCGAGTACTCGCCCTCGGTGTTTTCGCGCACGATGATCCAGTTGAGATCCGCGGAGGCGCAGCGCTTGAGCGGCGCGTCGATGCCGGGCAAAATCCGCGTGGGGCGCAGGTTGGCGTACTGGTCCAGACCCTGGCAGATTTTGAGCCGCAGCCCCCACAGCGTGATGTGATCGGGAATGTGCGGGTCGCCTGCCGATCCAAACAGGATTGCGTCTTTGTCCTTGAGCGCATCCAGTCCATCGGCGGGCATCATGGAGCCGTGCCTGCGATAGTAGTCGCCGCCCCAGTCGAAATCTTCAAATTCGAAGTGCAAACCGCTCTCGCGGCTGGCGAGCGCCTCCAGCACCTGCTGGCCGGCAGGCACAACTTCCTTCCCGATGCCGTCGCCGGGGATGGTTGCAATCCGATAATGCTTCATCTTCGCTGCTCCCGATCCAGCCAGTTATGACTGAACAGGGCAATTCTACCTGCAGCGCAGGCTTTGGCTTCAATTTGCTGTTCGACATATGCGCCGGAAATGGTGCGTGCAGAAACAAAGAGCCCGGAACAGCAGACTTTGCAGGCTGCCGATCCGGGCGGAGAAAGTCGAAATTGATGCTGCTTTACTTGATGGTGTACTCCTGCGCGATATAGAAGTAGCGCGGGTTGATGCCGGGCGTGGTCTCCTGGACAAACTGTCCTTTGAAGAAGTGGCCGAAGCCGGCGAGGATAGTGTGGTGGCCGATGGTGAAGGTGGTGAACGAGTCAAGCTCCTGGCCTACATGCGTGCCGGCCGTGCCTTTGGTCGAGCTGGAAATCTTGGAACCGGTGCTGTTGTAGAGCGCGTCCGAGGCGCTGAACAGGTTTTCGTCGGTGTACATCACATTGAACGCCAGGGCTTTGGTCAGGTTGATGGTGTCGAGGTTCTTGACGGTCTTCAGGTTGCGCCAGCCGAAGAGGTCCATGTGACCGAACTTGTCGTGATTGGCCGGTGAGAGCTGATCGAATGTCGAGCTGTGGTCCTCGCCGTAATGCGAGCCGGACGCGCCCTTGTACTCGGCGAGCACAGTGAGAGGCATGTTGGCGACGCGCGAGGTGTGCGTGGCTGCC
>JBAUCP010000550.1:0-8173 GCA_049677625.1 Occallatibacter sp.
TCTGCACTCGATTCCGCTTCGCCCAGTTCCGCATAAAGATGCGCGAGGGTGTAGAGAATCATCGCGGCTGCACCGTCGCCGCGCGCGAGATCGGCAACCAGCAGAAGATCGACTGCCTCGCGAAGAAACCCCGCGCGACCGAGATCGAATGCAAGATCGAGAAGCTGCTGATTGCTTGCCGGAATCTTGTTTTGGAGATAATACCGCGACCAATGGTCCAGCGGATCGATTGCGCGCGTCTCGCGCAGAATCTCGATCGCCTGCGCTTCACGTCCGAGCTTGCGGAGCAGCGCAGCCTTCAGGTTGCGCGCATTCAGGTTTTCCGGCCCTGCCGCCAGCGACTGCGTTACGTGAGCCAGCGCCTGCTCCCACTTGCGCAGATGCGCATCGCATTCGGCCAGCGCAAGAAACGCCGGAGCCTGCCAGGCTTGGTTCCATGCCGCTTTGTAAAAGGCCGCATAGGCGTCGTCGCGCTTCAACTGAAAACGCAGCGCGAGCCCCAGATTGTAAAACGGTTCGCCATCCCGCGGGTTTGCGTTGAGATGCGTGAGCCGCGCGATTGCAGCGCGAAAATGCCGCTCTGCATCGGCAAACTCGCCGCGCCGCAGATGCCACAACCCAAGCGCATTGTTGCAGCGGCTGTCGCCGGCATCGCGGCGAAGCGCCTCGCGCCAGTAAGCATCGGGGTTACGCGTTGCGTGGCGATACTGTTCGAGGTGAAGACCGGTAAGATAAAGCTCCTCATTGGTCGCGATATTTTCGGGCAGCTCCGGTTCCGTGGCGGGCAGCGGCTCATCCACAACTCCGCCTGGTTCCGGCGCGTAGCGGATCATCTCGCGGCCATCGGCTTCAACCTGCACCGTGATACGCGATGGATCAACCCCTTCCGGCAATGGCGCGTAAACCTGCAATGGCTCGTCGATCTTCAGATCGCGCGTCCACTCAGCCAAAGGAGCGCCGCCGGCAGTCACAACGATTCTCGCGCTCGGCCGCGAGGCCGTAACACACACGCCAATGCGGATCTCTGCCTTGTCAACATCCACGCGCAGCGCCGCGTGGAGATTCGCAGCCTGCGGCGGACCGATCCGTCGAATCGGATACCAGAACTGCTCGAACGTCCGTGTCTCCCACGGCGCAAGAAACGAGAAGTCCGGCTGATTGTCAGTAAACACGCCGGCCATCAGCTCGATGTATGGACCGTCAGAATCCGTAAGACAACGGTCCCACGCATAGCCGAAACTGTGGTTGCCCCAGGTCCATTGTTTCTTGCCCGGCGCAATATGGCGATTCGCAACATGCACCACGCCGGCGCCTGCGGCGTGATCGTACCCGCCGAAGAAGTCCTGCCTGGCGCCGGTGATCATGTAGCTGGTGGGCACTGGAATATTTGCGTACCAGCTCAAGTCATTCGGCGGATAAGACCCGTCAGGAACAAACTGAGATGGCCGCTCGTCCTGAGGAACGCCGTGCTCCGCGCGCAGCGCGTAGTTGACGCCATAATAGGACCGGTCGCTGAGAGGAAAGCTGGTGATCGCGCGCCGCGCGTGGTCGGCCACAAAGCGCACCTCGGTCGGAAAGAACGACTGATACTTCTCATGCACACGCGCGGCAACATTGGCCCACCACAGAAATGTCTGTGCGTAGGGCGTGCGGTTGAAGAGCCTGACCTTGAGTTCAACGCAGGCCTTGCCGGGATGAAGGCACACGCCATGCATGCCCTTCATGCGCGTCAGCGGATCGTGGTCGCTGCACCAGACCGTGACCGAACCGTCGCTGTCGCGTTCCAACTCGACTTCAACCGGCATGAAGGTCGCCGGGCGATGGTGCTGCGGCCAGTTGAATTCCACGCCGCCCGAGATCCACGGTCCTGCCAGGCCCACCAGCGCCGGCTTGATGACGTTTTGCCGGTAAAAAAAGTCGTAGCCATTCGTCTTGTCGAAGCCAACGTGAATTCTGCCGCCTATCTCCGGCAGAATCATCAGCCGGATAAACTCGTTCTCGAGATGCACCGCGTCCCATGCGCGTTCCTGCGCGTTGGTGGCAATGCGGTCGATGAAGGGAATGGGATACACCTTGCCGCTGCTGCCCTGGTAGACCCGTTTCTCCAGAAACATGGGATTGGGGTCCGGCGTCTCAGGTAGATAGGTCCGCATCGATACCGGCTGCCGCCACGCCTTCACCGCGCCCGACTCATCTGGTGGTGGATCGGGAAGAATCAGGCGCGCATCAGTCTGCGGCGCAATGACGGAGTGCATTATGGCTTTCCTTTCACGAAGGTTACGACAAAGGTCCCGAACTCAAAGAACGTTCAACACGTCCGTGTTCCTACACAATATTTGTATCGCAACAACACCCGCACGTGGGCTTGGGCCCATCTCTGCTGCGATTTTCTAGGTGTGCCTGATGAGTGCATCGGTCTCGATCTCTTCAAGGCTCTTTCCTTTGGTCTCGAACAGCCGCAGCGAAAGGTAGATTGCGCCAACCAGGCACACCAGAGCATACGTCCAGAACGTACCGGAGGCGCCAAGGGAGGCGTTGAGCAAAGGAAATGTATAGGTGAGCAGAAAGCAGGCGGACCACAGCGCGGTGACCGCGATGGACACGGCGCCGCCGCGCACGCGATTGGGAAATATCTCTGCGATCACCACCCAGGTGGCGGGAGCCAGCGACATGGCAAAGCACGCGATCGCGGCGAGCACCAGCACCAGCATGGGCTTGCCATGAACGTGCATGCGATACAGTAGCCCGAGAACGGAGTAAATGAGCACTAACCCGGAGAGCCCCCCAAGCAGCAGAAAGCGCCTGCCCAAACGATCGATGACAAAAAACGCGACGAACGTGAAGACTACATTGACAGCGCCCGTAACTACGATATTGAAAAGTATGTCCGACACCTGGTAGCCGGCCGCGGCAAAGATCTCCTGCGCGTAGTTGAAGATCACGTTGATGCCGCACCACTGTTGCAGAATGGCGAGCGCTACGCCGAGCAGAAGCAGTTTTCGAAAGCTCCGCAGGCGAAGCTCTCGCCAGATGCTCTGCCCGGGCTGGGCCTTGCTCAGCGCCGCCAGTTCCTTGAGCACCTGCTCCGCATAACTACGGCCTCCCAACCGCTCCAACACCGCGAAGGCCTGCTCAGGCTGCCCCTTTGTCGCCAGCCATCGGGGACTCTCCGGCACCAGGAGCGAGGCCAGAAGAAACAGTACGGAGGGTATGGCAGTGACCGCAAACATCCAGCGCCATCCATGCTGTCCGTTCCACGAGAGCAGAATCTCCTGCATCGATGCGCCCGCGGGCACGGGCCGCGCAATCATCCAGTTCACGCCCTGAGCCAGCAGGATTCCAAAGACGATTGCAACCTGATTCAGCGAGACCAGCCGGCCTCTCAACCGAGGCGGCGAAATCTCCGCAATATACATGGGCGAGATTCCCGAGGCCAGCCCGATGGCGACGCCGCCGATCATTCTCCACGCGACGAACACAGCAAACTGGTGCGCGAATCCGGTTCCCAGCGAGGAAACAGCAAAGGTCAGCGCGGCCAGCGTCAAAAGCCTCCTTCTGCCGAAGCGGCCGCTCAGGCTGCCTGTCGCGATGGCGCCGATGAGGCAGCCAATCAGTGCGCAGCTCATGGCCCACCCCTCCAGCGAGGGCGAGTTGAGATGAAAGTAGACCTCGTAGAAGGGTTTTGCGCCGCCGATCACAACCCAGTCATAGCCGAACAACAGACCGCCCAGCGCGCCGGCCGACGCAGCCGACCAGAGGTAGACGCGGCCAGGTACACTGCTGCGATCTTCTACTGCTTCCGCGACATTCACTGTGGCTTTGCTCCGATCACTTGCAGTTCGAATGGGCCATTCGTGCTGCGGAACGGAGATCCCGTCTCGCTGAGCTTGCCTGCCTGGTCGTCCCACTGCAGATGAGTCAGTTCGAAGTCGCCGTTTTCATAGGCATAGGTATTTCCGTCGTCGCGATAGAGATCGAATTGCCCGTCGGCCCCGGCATAGACGCGCACATGCGCCACCGTCTGCTTCTCGTTTGTGCTTTCCACCGCGGAACCGAGCGGGAGAATCGATCCGGCACGCACAAAGATGGGCAGCGTATCGATCGGCGCGCTCACCGTGATGGTCTGGCCGCCGTGGAAGCGCTCGTTCGTCCAGAAGTTGTACCAATCCGCCCCCGCCGGCAGATAAACCTGGCGCTCGGTTCTTCCCTGCTCCACGACAGGCGCAATCAGCAGCGCCGGGCCAAACATGTATTCGTCGCCCAGGTCCGCTACCTTCGGATCGGAGCCGAAGTCCATGAAGAGGCCGCGCATGAACGGCGCACCTGTCTCGTGGGTTCCCCATGCGAGCGAGTAGATGTACGGCATCAGCTCGTAGCGTAGCCGCAGATATTTCTCGAGGATCGGCTCCGCCTGCTTGCCGTAAGACCAGACCTCGTTTTCAGGCCGGCTGCCGTGGCTGCGGAACGTCGGCTGAAACGCCCCATACTCAAACCAGCGCGTATAGAGCTCGGGATAGTCGTCGTAATGGCCAATGTTCCCGCGCGCGTCCGACGGGTCCAGCAGCGGAGGCCGCTCCGGTACGTGCACCTCCGGCAGATACTGCCATCCGCCGATATCGGTGCTCCAGTACGGCATGCCGGACGCAGTGAAATTGATGCCGGTCGAGACCTGCCGTTTCAGCGTGTCCCAGTTGCCGCTGATGTCAGAGGACCAGAAGGTGGCGCCATTGCGCTGCGCTCCCAGGTACGAGTCCCGCGCCAGGATCAGCGCGCGCGTCTTCAGGTCGCGGCGGAATCCGTCGTAAAGCGCCGCGGTGTGAAACAGCGGATACACGTTGAAGAACTCCGTGCCCGGCCCAACATAAAAGTAACTCCCGTTCGGCGGTAGATCGGGCTCGGTCTCGTCGGCCCAGAATGCATCGAAGCCCTTGCTCACCAGGTTCTCTTTCACGACATTCCAGTACCATCGCGCTGCTTCCGGATTGGTGGTATCGATGTCGGAGCCGGCGCGGTCATAGGGCAGGCCGTTGGTCGGAGTGCCGTCCGCGAGCTTTTCAAACCAGCCATGCTCCAGGATCGTCGCGTAGTAGCGATCTTCGGGAATGAACCGCGGCCACACGCTGATCATCACGTGGAAGTTCATGGCATGGAGCCGCGCGTTCATGGCAACCGGGTCGGGCCAGTACTTCGGGTCCATATCCATCTGGCCCATCTTTGTGTAGTAGAACCAGTCGACGACCAGATCGTCGATGGGCAGATGGCGTTCGCGATAGCCCTTCGCCACATCCAGCACCTCCTGCTGGCTGGTATAGCGCTGTTTGCACTGGATGTAGCCATAGGCTGACTTTGGCAACATGGGCACTGCTCCGGTCAGCAGCCGGTACCCGCGATAGATCTCGTCATAGTTATCGCCTGCGATCACGAAGAACGACACTCGCTGGCCGACGTCGGAGGTCCACTTCATGGAGTTATTGAAGCCGAAGCCCACCGTGGTCGCGGAAGGATTGTCCCACACCAGGCCATATCCTTTGCTCGTCACCACGAACGGCACGCACACGGTCTGGCCTGCCGGCGCGTTGTAATCGTGCGCGCAGCGCAGCGCGTGGCCGCGGCGGTCAAGAAAGCCCTGCTGGTTCTGGCCGAGCCCGTAGTAGTGCTCGTCCGGAGCCGATGAAAACGCTGCGCCGACCTGATAGAAGGGTGGATCGGACGGCCTCCGGTCATACAGAATGTCGCTGTTGCCATCCTTGTGATTCGGGACCGACATCTGCCAGTCCTCAAGAGAGAGGAGCTGTTTGCCATCCGCCGTTTCGATCGAGATACCCACCCACGGAACCGAGCCATTGAAAAATTTGGCGATGTCGGCCTGCGTGCCGGCGGGCGGATGCGGAACCGGCTCCGGCGCCACCGTAACAACCAGCCGCGATGAGCGCAGCACGTCGCCGGCAGTTGAGCTCTCCACGCTCCAACCCGCAGCCTGTGGCGTCGCAATGATTCCGTAGCCTGGCGCGGCAAGCGCATCCTGCTTGAGTACGCTCAGGCTCACCCGGACGACATTCGGCGCATACGGCTCTACGAGAACCGTCACCGCATTGCGGTTGAGCTGAAGTTCCTGCGCTGGAGTTGCACGAAACACCAAAAGAACCGCTGCCGCCACCAACAATTTCGGGATCTGAGCAGCAAACTTCGCGCGATGCATCCTCATAAAACCCCAGCCTCCAGGTCTTGACAACGCGCTCCGCACTCCGGAAGGCTCGACAAGATCAACCGATTTCTTTTCACCCGATATCGCCGCACGTGCCACGGTGCGCTCTCCATCATATATGCTGCCGGTCCTCTGGAATATCTGCCGGCGCGCAGCGGGCGCCATCGTATCCACTGCCCTGATTCGCAGGCACGATCAGAAGTAATGAAGGCCGGGTGCTTCGCGCAACACGCGCAGAGTAACTTGATCAACCTCACCGCGCGGCGCCGCGGCAGGAGTGTGCCACTTCGGGACAAGCGGTCATGGTAGCGAAATCATTCTGATCCGCCCAGATGACGCAAGACTGCCCGGAATGATTGAGAAAACTCCGATTTGACGGTCGCATTTCAACACCCGCTCGAAGGACAGGCTGGTTTGGAGGCTTGCAGGACGGTCTCTGATATCGATCTCACAAAAGTGTTGACAACGGTCTATCGAGCGCGTATTGTCAGCAAACATTGAACACTCTCAGTTCAAAAGTTTGGATGATTCCACACTCCAACTTTTGGTTTCCCCAGGATCGGTGCTCGATCAAACTCCCAGGAAGTTTGGTTTGAGCGGCAAAATCCAATAACCCAGACACACGAGATCAAAACAAACTCGCGTCAGTTCGCCACCCATTGAGCGCATCCGCCTCAAACGGGTGAGTTGCGACTAAATTCGCGCGGCCAATCACTTGAGCGCATTCGCTCGAGCGGTTGAGTTATGCCCAAATCCGTGTGTACACCAGCTTTTCAGTTTTCAGGAGGATTAAGGGACATGCTTCCACCGTCAGGCTCTGCATGTGCAAGCGGTCATCGGAGCAAAAACTCCGGCGGCCAAGGAACATCCAACTCGATAGCGAAAAGGCAGCCTCAAAGGCGCCTCAACCGCACTCTCCGCATCTGCAACTTCCGCGTATTTTTCCAGATTGCGCTCGTGGCTCTCTTTTGTACCATGCTCTCCGGCACGAAACTGCACGCCCAGACCGGCACGATCAACGGGACTGTGGTCGATCCGTCGGGCGCGGTGGTACCGGGCGCACAGGTGCAGATTTACGACGCAGCCACTGGCAATCTCACGCGCGAGACAACGACGAACAGTACGGGCACCTTTCAGCTATTGCCGCTGGCTGCTGCCACCTACAATCTCAAAATCACCGCCAAGGGGATGGAAGAGTTCGACCGCAACGGCATTGTGCTCGATCAGGACCAGACACTCGGTGTAGGTGAGTTGCGCCTGACGATCGGTCAAACCTCTCAGACGGTCACGGTGAGCACCGAGACGCCCACGATCGACACCACCAGTTCAAATAACTCGCAGGTGATTGACCAGCGCCAGGTAGTTGAGCAGCCGCTGAACGGACGCGACTTCGAGTCGCTGCTGACCACTACGGCGGGCGTGGTGACCAACAACAACTCGCAATTCCGGCTGGTCTTCAATGCGACAGATGACTTCTATGTGAACGGAATGCGCGGCACCGATAACAACTTCTTCCTCGATGGAATCATCAACACCGACATCGGCGCCAACGACGGCGAGTATACCGACCTGAGTATCGACGCCGTAGGTGAATTCAAGACGCTCACCGGCAACTACAACGCGGAATACGGCCGCAGCCCCGGCGTCATGATTCTCGTGAACACCAAGAGCGGCGGCGATCGTTTCCACGGCACGCTGTATGAGTTTGACCGCAACACCGACTTCGACGCCAACGACTGGTTCAGTAACCACGCCAGTCCCAAGAGTCCGCGGGCGGTATTGCGATTCAACCAATTCGGCGGCAATATCGGCGGATATATTCCGATTCCGAAGATTTCACCGCGAAGCAACAAGAAGGCGTTTTTCTTCTTCAACTATGAGGGCACGCGCGCCAGCCGCCCGAATGGCGGAACCTATTACACCATGCCCGTGCCTGAAATGCTTGGCCTGGACACCTCAGGAAACAAG
>JBAUCP010000551.1:0-2974 GCA_049677625.1 Occallatibacter sp.
GAACTGCTCCGCAGCCGCGCGTCCTGCTCGGCCGCGACACCCGCGAGTCCAGCCCCTGGATCGCCGCCACGCTCGCTGCCGGCCTGCGCGAAGCCGGTGCGCATGTCGAGAGCGCCGGCGTCATCACCACGCCCGCGGTCGCGTTTCTCGCGCGGATTCACGGCTTCCACGCCGGCGTCGTTATCTCCGCGTCGCACAATCCCTGGCAGGATAACGGCATCAAGCTCTTCGGCGGCGACGGCTTCAAGCTCCCCGACACGGTAGAGCTGGCCATGGAAGACGAAATCCTGCACCACGCGGCGCAGATCCTGCCGCCTGATCCTGCATCCTTGCCGCCAGTCGAAGACAACCACGCTCTCCAGGCCGACTACATCCAGTTCCTCATCGATTCAGTTCCTAACCTCTCGCTCGCGGGCTTGAAGATCGTCGCCGACTGCGCCAATGGCGCCGCAGCAGCCGTCGCGCCCGAGCTTTTTCGCCGCCTCAACGCTGACAACCGCGCCGAAATCACCCTGCTCAACATCGCGCCCGACGGCCGCAACATCAACGCCAACTGCGGCGCGCTCTATCCCGCACACGTCGCCGCCGAAACGCAAAAGCGCGAAGCGCATATCGGCGTTACGTTTGATGGCGACGCCGACCGCTGCATGTTGGCCGGCCCGCACGGCAACGTTATCAACGGCGACACCATCCTGCTCATGGCCGCGCGCGATCTCAAGGCCCGCAATCTGCTCACCGGCAACCTCGTGGTGGCCACCACCATGTCCAACATGGGCCTTGAAGCGGCGCTCAAGCGCAGCGGCATTCGCATGTTGCGCGCGCCGGTGGGCGACCGCTACGTGCTCGAAGAGATGCAGAAGCACAACGCGGCCCTCGGCGGCGAGCAATCCGGCCACATCCTGCTGCCGCACCTGGCCACCACCGGTGACGGCCTGCTCACCGCTCTCGCCATCCTCGATCTCATCGCCCGCAGCGGCCAGTCCCCTACCGCCCGCGGCGGCCAATCTATCGACCAGCTCACCGCCGACCTCAAAGTCTTCCCCCAGGTCATCGTCAACGTAAAGGTGCGCGAGAAAAAACCGCTCGCCTCCATCCCCTCCGTCGAAGCCGCCATCCGCGCCGCGGAAGAAGCCCTCAAAGACACCGGCCGCGTCGTCATCCGCTACAGCGGCACCGAAGCGTTAGCCCGCGTCATGATCGAAGCCGAAAGCGAAGAGGCCATGCGCTACCACGCCGAGGCCATCGCGCAAGCCATCCGCGCCGAACTCGGCGTGTGAATACATCCATCGACCTCAGGCACGAACTCGCACTTTGCAGCTAGAGGCTATAGCATTTTCGGAATTGGTGTAGACCGAAAGCACGCACTCAAGTGGCTTTTTCATCAAGAAAAAGCCACCTTTCACGGCTCTCAAAAAGTCTACGTGTATTCCGAAAATGCTCTAGAAGCTAGCAGCTAGAAGCTTGTACCATCGACCCATGCCCCAATTCGCTGCCGGCCAAACCCTGCTCATTGACGCCGACGACACCCTCTGGGAAAACAACGTCTACTTCGAGCGCGCCATCGCCGCCTTCATCGGCTATTTAAACCACCACGAATATTCACCGGCTGCCGTGCGCGGCACCCTCAACGCCGTCGAGCGCGAAACCCTCCTCGCCCACGGCTACGGACTCACCAGCTTTACCCGCTCCCTGGTCACATGTTTTGAGCGCCTGAGCCCCGCTCCGGTCAGCGAAGAGAAACGCGAGCGCATCCGGGGATTCGCCCGCGCCATCTCCGAGCAGGAGATCGAGCTGCTGCCCGGTGTCGCCGAAACCCTCGCCGATCTCGCCACCCGTCACCGGCTCATCCTCATGACCAAGGGAAACCAGGCCGAGCAAGCCGACAAGCTCGCTCGCTCCGGGCTCGCCGAACGCTTCTCCGCCGTCGAAATCGTCGCCGAAAAAGACCCTGACACATACAGTGCCGTCATCGCGCGCCACGAACTGGCGCCGCACACGAGCTGGATGATCGGCAACAGCCCCAAGAGCGACATCAACCCCGCGCTGGCCGCCGGCCTGCACGCCGTCTTCCTCTTCCACAAAGACACGTGGGTCCTGGAACATGCCGAGGCCAACCCCGCGCCCGTGGGCCAGCACCTGATCGAACTCGATTCCTTCGCCAAACTGAGTGAACTATTTTGAAACTTGTGGAAACGCCCGCGTAGCGGCTTCGCGCCGCCAGATCGCGCATTTATGAGAAAATAAGCATGCGGCAGTAAGCAATTTCTTCGGGGCGGCTTGCACTTTCGCGCTCCACAATCTCTTCAACGCCGGCTGCACAGGTCTGCGTGGCGCAAGCCTCGCCGCGCCACACGTTCGGCAACCGGAATCGAAAACCAGGAACCAGAACACGAATGATCAGCGTCAGCAACATCACCATGCGCTACGGCTCCAAGGTGCTCTTTGAGGAAGTGAGCACCGCCTTTACCGATGGCCGCCGCTACGGACTCACCGGCCCCAACGGCGCCGGCAAGTCTACTTTTATGAAAATTCTCACCGGCGAGCTCGATCCGCAAAAGGGCAACGTGGTGCGCCCGCGCAAGCTCGGCGTGCTGCGCCAGGACCAGTTCGCCTTTGACGCCTATCGCGTCATCGACACCGTCATCATGGGCAACAAGCCGCTGTGGGCCGCACTCGAGGAGCGCGACCGCATCTATGAGAAGCCGGAGATGACCGACGAAGACGGCATGCGCCTGGGCGAGCTTGAAGGCATCATCGGCGACGAGGACGGCTACACCGCCGAGGCCGACGCCGCCATCCTGCTCGACGGCCTCGACATTCCCGAAGCGATCCACGAGCGCAAAATGGGCGAGCTGCAGGGCGGCCAGAAGGTCCGCATCCTGCTCGCGCAGGCTCTGTTCGGCAAGCCCGAAGCCCTGCTCCTCGACGAGCCCACCAACTATCTCGATCTCGACTCCATCCACTGGCTGCAGGA
>JBAUCP010000552.1:0-13405 GCA_049677625.1 Occallatibacter sp.
TAGGCCTCGCCGCACTCCGGCGGGCGGATGCGCATGTAATGGCGCTTCACATCGGGATGGAGCACGCCGTTGTCGGTCACGGTCCAGTCTTCGAGGTGGTGCTCGATCCAGTCGGCGAACTCCTCAAGGAAGCCGGCCAGCTCTGCCGACTCGTGGGCGCGGGCAATCTCCGCGGCGCAGATGAGCCCGCTGATGACCGCGGCCAGCGTGGAGGGCGAGTAGCCGGCGTTCTCTTCCCAGCGCTCCTGGTGGGTGATGGGCGCGTGGCGCACCAGAAAGCCGGCGGCGCGCTCGACGAAGGGAAAGATCTTCAGCTCGCCCAGGCCGTTGGTCTTCCACAGCCGCCAGGCGAGGATGATGGGGAAGGCCACCTCGTCGAGCTGCTCGCCGCTCCAGTAGGGCGTGCCGTCGATCCAGAAGTTCTGCGCAAAGCCGCCGTCGGGCTGCTGGGTGCAGGCCAGGTAGACGAGCGCGCGGCGCGCCGTCTCCGCGCGGCCGCAGGCCAGCAGCGCGGAGGCGGTCTGCACCATGTCGCGGGTCCAGACGAGATGATAGCCGCCCAGGTCGTCATCGCCCTTGGCCTGCCCCCAGGGAATGGAGGCCGAGGCAACGAAGGCGCCGGAGTAGGTCTTGTCTTCATGGGCCAGCAGGACGTTGTGGCTGGTGCGCATGAGCCTGCCGCCGTCACAGGATTTGACCGCCAGCCACTCGGGATTGGCGGCGCGGGTCCACTGCAGGATGAAGCGGTCGCGCAGCTCGTGATAGGGCGTGGTGAGCGAGCCAACGGTCTTTTGCGCGGCGGTGTGATGGCCCTGCCCGATGCCGATGGCCAGCGTGAACTCGAGTGTGCTGCTGCCATCTTCAGACGGCGCGGACGAGGTGACGCCATTCTTGCCGGCCAGATCGACTTCGCCCATCACGGCGATGTTGCCGTTGGTGGCCGAACCGAACTCCCAGTCCATTCTGAAGTTGTCCATCAGGTCGTGCCAGCCGTCGCTGGAGCCCACGAAGCCGCAACTGACGCGGGAGAATCCGCAACTGGCGGCCATGAGCAGCGACCACTCGTTCTTCCAGGCCATGATCACCTTGTGGCCGGCCAGGTCGAGCGCGCGCGCGGAGTTGCCGGCTCCGCCGCCGTCGAGATGCGGAGCCAGCAGCGCATAGACCTTGATCCGCTTGAGCAGCTCGGCATGGCCCTCAATGCGCACCCGCTGCACCACCACGGAGTGATGCGGATCGCAGACGATTTCCTTGGCGACTGTGTAGCGGCCTTCGGGATCGCGATTGATGTAGCGTACGCCCAGCGCCTCAGGATGCAGGTACTCGAAGGTAGTCACCAGGTCGCGCTTCTCTTCGTGCGCAAAGGTCTCGCCGTCGGTGAACAGGAACTCCATGTCGCGGGTCTGCGCGCGGTCGATGGTGGGGTGGTAGATCTCGTTGAGAATTCCATGCGAGCAGGTGAACCAGATGCGGCTGGAGGCCGCATAGGACATGCCCACCGCATCCTTGACGCTCGATGTCCATCGCGGCTTCATGCCGGGGTTGCCGAAGGCCTCGCCCTGCTGCTCAAGCCATCTGTAGAGAGGTTGATCGCTCATGATTGCCGGCTGCTTTCCCTGACGCTTGGATAATGGAAAAACGAAATGGTTGCGCTGCGTGTTGATTTCCCGTGAAAGTTTCAGGGGGCTTTTCACACGGAACGATGATAATTCGTCAAACGGCCTGCTTTGGGCCATTTGCGGGTTTCTTTTGCGCACCCTTCCCGTTTGCGGGGGCATCCAAGGGAAAGTGCGTAGCCGCTGCGCGTGGTATTTCTTTTCACAATTACCGGGCCTTGAGATGAGGCCGGAACCGCCGAGTACAATCTGAACGGAGGAGAATTCCCCTTATGGCATACGAACTGGCACCGCTTCCCTACGACTACTCCGCACTTGAACCGTTCATCGACGCCGAGACGATGAAGCTGCACCATGACAAACACCACCAGGCCTACATCAACAACGTGAACGGCGCGCTGGCGAACCATTCCGAGCTGGCCGCGAAATCGGTCGACGACCTGATCAGCGACCTGGCCGCGGTTCCTGAAGACATTCGCGGCGTGGTGCGCAACAACGGCGGCGGCCACTCGAACCACACCGCATTCTGGAAGCTGATGGGGCCGGTGGGAACAGCCGGCGTCGGCGGCAACCCCACGGGCGCGGTCAACAACCAGATCACGGCGGACTTTGGCGACTTTGAGGCCTTCAAAAAGACCTTCAACGAGACCACCGCAAAGCAGTTCGGCTCGGGCTGGGGCTGGGTGGTGTTTACCGGCGGCAAGCTGAAGGTGATCACGACCCCGAACCAGGACTCGCCGCTCTCGCAGGGACTGTATCCGATCCTGGGCAACGACGTTTGGGAGCACGCGTATTACCTGAAGTACCAGAACAAGCGCCCCGACTACCTGGCCGCGTGGTGGAACGTGGTGAACTGGGAAGAAGTGAACCGGCGGTTTGCGGTGGCTAAGGGGTAAAGGCAGGGAACAGGGATCAGGCACGAAAATGGGTGCCCCACCTTCGCCGCGTTCTTGCTTTTTGCGGCTAAGGTGGGAAAGCACGAACCAACGCCAGCCCCGCTACAGCGGTTTTCCAGTTGCTGTAAGGCGAAGTCGCAAACGCCGAGTGGCTTTTTCCTCAAGAAAAAGCCGCCTTGCACGACGCCAAAATGCCACACGAACTGGAAAACCGCTCTAAACCCAGCACGAAACCCGTGCCCCATCCTATCGACTTTTTTCCGTCGAAAGGGTGGGAAACCACGACGCATCACTCCTCCGCCCCATACGGCAGCGTGAAATAAAACGCCGCGCCGCGGCCCTCGTAGCCATCGGCCCATATCCTTCCGCCGTGTCGCGCAACGATGCGCAGCGCCGTGGCCAGCCCAATCCCCGTGCCCGCAAACTCGCTCTGCGAGTGCAGCCGCTGGAACGGCCGGAACAGCCGGTCGGAGTAGCGCGGGTTGAATCCAGCGCCGTTGTCGCGCACAAAGTACACCGTGCCTGCCGCTTCCTCGGCAAAGCCGAACTCGATCTCCGCCGCCTCCACCTTCGACGTGTACTTCCACGCGTTGCGCAGCAGGTTCTCGAGCACAATCTTCATCAGGCCCTCATCGGCAATGGCGCGCGCGCCCTTCGCCACGGTGTAGCGCGCCTGCCGCGCCCCGTCGTCGGCCGTCAGGCGATCGAGAATCGTCTCCGCCATCTGGCTCAGGTCAATCGCCGTGCGCCGCAGCGGCGTGCTGGTTGCGCTCGAAAGATTCAGCAGATCGTCGATCAGCTTCGCCATGCCGTCCGCGCCGTCTGTCAGTTTTTCAATCAGCGCGCGGTCTTCCGCGCTGTAGCCGTCATCGCTCGAGTTCTGCAGCATGAAGGCAATGTTGGTAATGTGCTGCAGCGGCCCGCGCAGATCGTGCGCCACGGAGTAAGAGAACGCCTCCAGCTCCTTGTTGGCCTCGGTCAGCTCCATGGTGCGTTCCCTCACCCGCTGTTCGAGCGCATTGCGCGACTCCTCCAGCGCGCGGTCGCGCTCCTGGATCTGCTCCAACATCTCGTTGAACGACCGCACCAGGAACGCAAGCTCGTCGCTGCCGTTCGGCATCGGCGCGCGGATCGAGTAGTCCTGCTCCTTGCTCACCACCTGCGCCGTACCTGCAAGTTCGGTCAGCGGGCCGGCCACAAGATGCCGGATGGTAGACGTGGCCAGCACCGCGATCACGAAGCAGAGCGCCAGAATCAGCGCCGAGAGCAGCCCGAACTGCCGCGCTCGATGCGACAACTCACCGGTCTCGGCCAGCAAATAAACCGATCCCAGAGCCCTGCCCTGGAACACGATCCTGCGGCCCATCAGGATATTGGTGCCCTTCGTCCAGTAGTTGAGCGACTCGCCGGGCTTCAGCGACGCCTTCAGATCCGGCTCTTCCGGGTCGCCGTGCGCATAGCGCGCAAACACGCTCCCGTCCGCGCGCTCAATCACCGCCCAGCGGATCTGCGGCGAGTTTTCCAGCGCTGAAAGCGTGCTCTCGGCCGCCTGCTGATCGTCAAACATCAGCGCCGTCACGCTGTTCTCGCCCACAATGCCCGCTTCCGTGGTCAGCGAGCTGATCAGGTCCTTGCGCAGCGTGTACAGGTCATAGGCCAGAAACGCCACGTAAGCCGCCAGCAGCGCCGTGCCGGTCACCTGCAGGTTCAGCCGCGTCAGCTTGCCCGCAATTGTGCGCCGGTCCCAGAGCTTCATGGCTGCTCCTCCGGCGGGGGTCTCCCGGTAACCGAAGAGGCCACCCGCAAAAGCTCCGAGCTCAACACCAGGTGAGTGCGGCACACCGCGTCCAGGTTCACCGCGAAGCGCACGCGGCCGTCTTCCATCACAAACTGGATCATGCCGCCATATTGCAGAAAGTCGGGCGCATCGCTCACCGTCAACACATCCGCTTTGGCAATCGCATCCAGATCCAGCGGAATTCCATCCCCCTCGTCGGGGCTGACGAAGAGGATGTCGCACCCCCGCGTCAGATTCGCATCTCCGACCCTCACCACGCGCACCGGCCGGCCGTCAATCGACTGGTTGGCCACAATATCGTCCAGCACGTGACCGATCGGGTCGTGGCCCAGGATGCAGATATCGAAGGTCGAGCGGCGAGGCGGTGTAGCGTCGCCCTCCAGGCGCAGGAATTTTCCAAAGTTGAAAAGATACGCGGCCTTTACGTCGTACTCCGCGGGAGCGGGACCGGGCTGCCCCAGCGCAGCGGTCACAACCAGCGCGGCCAGCAGCACTGCGGCCAGCGCAATGCAAACCGCCTCGGCAGCCTTGCCGTTTACGCCGTGACGCGATTGCATGGATGGATTCGTCGGCCGCATAGTCTCCCGAAGTATAGCGGCTCGCCAACTTTAAGTCTTTAACCACAAGGTGTTACACGAAGCCCCGTGCACCCCAGAGCCGGGTGCCCCATCCATTTCACGGTTTCATCGTGAAATGGGTGGGAGACCGCAAATCTCACCCCACCCGCTCTCGACCCAGCACGACCATGGGTGCCCCAGGTTCGGCGCGTCTTTGTTCTTGCGCCTAACCTGGGATAGCACGAACCTCAATCGCAGCCGGGTGCCCCATCCATTTCACGGCTTCATCGTGAAATGGGTGCGAGACCGCAAATCTCACCCCACCCGCTCTCGACCGAGTACGACCATGGGTGCCCCAGGTTCGGCGCGTCTTTGTTCTTGCGCCTAACCTGGGATAGCACGAATCTACTCTCAGGCCCTAGCCCCGCTCCGGCTCAACCGCCGCGGCCTGCTCCGCTCGCGGCAACAGCCGCTCCACCGCCTGCAGCAGTTTGGCCGGCTGCCCCTTGCGCACAAACTCGTTCACAAACGGCGCAACATCCTCTGGCAAACTCCACAGATCGGAAAGCAGCACGATTGGCGCCGCGGGATACAGATCGCGAATCTCGCGCGCCAGCTCGGCCGACGTCCGCAAAGATTGCAGCTTGTAGTCGAGCAGCACCAGGCCGATCCCGGCATCCTGAGGCAGATCGGCGCCCGCGAAGTTGACCTGCGTGGTCAGGGCCTGGTACCCCGCCCGCTCCAGCAATATGCCGTATATCTCCAGATGCGACGGATCATCGTCGACGATCAACACCTTGCGGTGATCGTGCGTCATGAAACTTCCTTCCCAGCGCGCGCCGTCCGGATGACCGTAGAGTAGAATAGCCAACCCTGTTAGAGACGGTCAATCAGCCCTCTGGTGAGCCTGCCTGACCCGGCCGGTACTTTGACCAGAAACCGCCCTGCGCAGTGCTATACGCCCTAAAAGGCCGTCGGGTTCCCGCTTGAACCAGGCCTGCGTCAGCCCGCACCGCGCAACCGGTCGAAGCTTGTGTATCAAAACAGAACACATCGTAGTTCTCTTATTAAATTTCCGCTTATTCTAGCGCTCTTTCCCTCGCTCCTGCTCACCGCAATTGCGCCTCCGCACCACCCGTATTGTCCAGTTACGAGACAATATCTCTTCCAATAGATTAGATGCGACTAAGCAAAATACATGTTAGTTAATTCTCATTACTTGAAGCTTAGATTCTAGCCAACCACGCCGCAAGTGTCTCTAATTCAGCGCCGATCTGCTTTTTGTGTGAGTTGTTTCTCACACAATCAGGACGCGCACCGCTCGCATTGACCAGCGCGATCCCTTTTTGAGGCCTTCATGCTGGCAATCGATCCACAGTCATCCGCCGAACCCATCGCCGAACCCATCTTCTGGTCCAAGGCCGAGTCTCCCCGGGCCATGCTCGTCGCCGCCGTCCTGCTCTTCTTTCTGGCGCTCTGCCTCGGCTGCTCGTCTTCCGTACGTCTGGCCGCCACCGGCGCCGCGTCCACGGCCAGTTCCGGCTCTGGTTCGGGCTCAGGCACCAATTCCTCGACCGGATCGGGTTCCGGATCAGGTTCTGGATCTTCGTCCGGATCGGGCCCGGCACAAACGCCTCTCACGCTCTCGCCGGCCAGCACGACCGTCCAGACTGGGCAGACCATCCAGTTTTCGCTGAGCGGCCAGGCCAGCGACCCAACCTGCACCTGGACCACTTCCAATGCAACGATTCTTGCTCCCATCGGCGAGCTGGAGTTTCAGGGCGAGCAGGTGGGCAATGCGACCGTCTCCGTCAGTTGCGGGACTCAGAGCGTGCAGGCCGTTGTCGCCGTCATCCCGCAGGCCTCGGGGCCCATCGTCATCACCACCGGCGGAACTTACTCCGGCACCTGGAACAGCGACGACCCAGGCACGCCCGCCGTCACCATTGCCACCGACGACCCGGTCACTCTCGAGGACTCCGTCATCACCAGCCGCGGCGCGCTCATTCGCGTGACCGGCGTCAAGACCGGCGCCAACGTGACCATCGACAACGTGACCGGAACGGCTCTTGATCCGCAGGTTGCCGGAGTGCAGCGCGGTGACTTCGTCGTGGCCAGCAAAATCAACTCGCTTATCGTCAAAAACTGCACCATGACCGGCGTCAGCTTCGGCGTCAGCGCCGTCACATCCACCGTCTCCACCATCCAGATTCTCAACAACATGGCCGTCAACCTTGAAGACCGTGCCAGCGACGGCCAGGGCGGCCTGCTGCCCATCGAGCCCGAGGCCGGCCACTTCATCATCCTCAACAGCATCGTGGCGCCCGCCGGAGCTGAGATCGCCTGGAACCAGGTGATGCAGACCATCGGCCAGAGCTCGACCACCGATGTCATCAACCTCTACCGCAGCCAGGGCAGCGCCGGCCATCCCATCTGGGTTCACGACAACTACATCGAGGGCGACTCCTCGCCCGTCAAC
Source organism: Occallatibacter sp. (assembly GCA_049677625.1). Classification (GTDB taxonomy): domain Bacteria; phylum Acidobacteriota; class Terriglobia; order Terriglobales; family Acidobacteriaceae; genus Telmatobacter. Next base: position 7,347 of record JBAUCP010000552.1, read on the forward strand.
CCCACAGCCTTCGGCGGCGTAGCCATCATCGCCGACGGAGCCAAGACCGCGCCCGTCACCGCCTTCGCGCTCTTCCAGGACAACGAGATCGTCCACACCGCCGGCTCGGGCATCTCCATTGACAACGGCCACGACATCACCGCTACCGGCAACCGCGTCGTCTCCTGCGGACAAGACGGTTCCGGCAACTGGTTCGCCGTCTCTTTCGCCAACGCCACCTCTATCTGGGACTACTACGGCTCGGGCCCCTCGCTCTTCTACAACAACACCATCACCAACTCCGCTGGCGGCCTGGTCCGGCCCAACCCGCAGGGCAACCCCATGGACGCCGACTTCTGGGGCAGCGCCCTGAGCATGACCTATCCCGGCAACTCCACCAGCGGCAGCGACTTCACCAATCCCTGCCTGGTAAACGGCCAGCTCAACCTGGCCGCCGAACAAGCCGAGCAATCCTACTGGACCGCCAAGGTAGCCGCCGCCGGCGAACAAATCGGCGACCAGCACCAAACCAGCCAATAAAAACCCCGCGCCACCGAGAAGAAAAAGCCGCGTTCCGTCAACCCATGAAGCGCGGCAAAAAATCTCCAAGTCCCTACGTCCCTAGTCCCTGGTCCCCGCCCTCTTCCGAAACACCACCCTCACCTCCCGCCGCCAATGCTCGCTGAGCGCAACCAGCTCCCACTCCACCATCGGCGAAAGATGACGCAGCACCGTCTCGTTGGCGGGATGAATGCGCAGCGCCGGCGCGGCTAGCAGCAGTCTTGGATCGAGCGGCGAAACCTCCGCGCCCTCGAAGTATCCCTGCCGCTCGAAGGCCGAGAGCGGCCGCGCGCCGCCGGCCACAGCCTGCCGGTCGGCGTTCAGCGCGCGCACGCGAATCCAGTAGTCGAGAGCCTGCAGCGGCAGGTGCAGGTCCTCGTCGGCCTTCACTTCGAGCACCGTGAGCCGCCCGTTCATGTCGAGCGTCAGCAGGTCCAGCATGCCGCGGTCGCCGCTCGAAAGCGCCGGCACCTGCGAGTAGAGCAAGTCGCCGCGCAGCCCCGGCAGCAGCCCCGCAATTCCACGCCGCAGCTCGGACTCCAGCCAGCGCTCCGGCTGCATGCGAAACAAGGGATCGTTGCGAGCGCCGTCCGCGCGCCGGCTCTCGAAGAGCCGCGCCAACAGCTCACTGCAGAGCGCCTCGGTTTCCTCGTTGAGCGGCGTTTCATTCGCGCCCGCGCCAAAGCTGATCTCATCCCGCCGCGCAAACGAGTCCGCGGCGGCTATCTGCCGCACCCGCGCAAACTCCAGGCCATGCAGCCGCAGCCCCACCTCGGTGGGCGAGCTGGCGTGCACCTCCACGCGCTCGCGTGCCGCAGCAGGAACAAGCGCCATCAGCCGCTCGATTCCCTCCCCGCAGCGCTCCATCGCCGCCGCGGGTGAAAAGGCGTGCACCAGCCGCGAATCCAGATTTCCGGTATCACGAAAATCCACCGCCGTAAGCTCTTCGCTGCGCTCGTCAAGCGCGAGGAGCTCGAAATCCGCAGCCGCGTGATTCAGCCACGCCATCCGTTCCGCTGTCGTGCGCCACGCGCCCGCCGGCACAATCACCTTGAGCCCGCCAAAGTGCCGCCGCACGTCGCTCTTTTGCCGGCAATAGTCGAGCCACAAAATCCCCAGCGTCAAAATGCCGTCCACCGTCGCCGCGGACTCTGCCTCGCCCACCCCGATCACCGCATCCGCCGCCGTCCCCTTGAGCAGCCGCCCGCGCACATAGGCCGGCCCAAAGCTGTGCTCCAGATCCGTCGCCGAGCGCAGCCCATCCACCTTCGCGCCGGCAAAGCTCCGCACCAGCGCCCGCTCCAGCAGTTTTTGATAGTTGCGCCGCGCCGCCTCGCGCGCCGTGGGAGTGCGCCGGTCGCTCGTGGGAACCAGCTCCAGCGCCTGCGGCCTAGCCTGGCCCATGCGCCGCGTCATCAGCCGCAGACACTGCGCCCGCTCCTCGACCTCCACTACCGTGCGCACCACGTTGCGCTCGTCGCTCCACAGTTGCAGCACGCAGCGCCCGTGCGACTCGGTCACCGCGTAGTGCGCACGTCGCATGTCGAAGAGCACGCGCCCATCTTCGAGCAGCGCGGCCGCGGGATGATCCTGGAGATAAGCATCGATGGCCTGCGCCAGCCGCGCGGCAGCCGCAGCGTCACCAGGCATGGCTGGCTCTTACCAGCCTGCGCGCTCGCGCAGGCTGCCGATGTGCGCCGTGTGGTGGCGCGAGTGCCAGTCGTAGAGCGCCAGCGCATGGCCGAGCGTCTGCCGGCCGTTTTCAGGATGATTGAAACCGCGCTGGTCGAAATCCGCATCCGGCATCGACTTGAGCAGCGCCACCCACCGCGCATGCAGCGAATCGATGAACACCAGCGACCCGTCGATCGCCAGTCCGCTGTCTGCCAGCCGCGCCCACGCCGCTTCGTCATAGGGCTTGATGGTGGGCCAGTCCTCGGTGAGCGCCAGCTTGAAGCGGACGAAGGAATTGGTGTGGCTGTCGGCCAGGTGATGCACCACCTGCCGAACCGTCCAGCCGCCGTCGCGATAAGGAGTGTCGAGCTGCGCCTGGTTCAGCCCGCTCACGGCGGCGCGCAGCCGCTCGGGGAGCAGGCGCAGGGTTTCAATCTGTGCCTGGCGTGTGCCAGCCGTGCTCGCAGCCGGCGGCCGGAACCGGCCAATCGGATAGCGCAAGTTGTCCGCTTCTGTCATGCCAGAAACCTAGTGGCCCGTCTCCAAAGTTCGCATCACAAATGCGCTGTCATCCTGAGCGAGTTTTGGCGCGTTTCTTGCGCCAAAACGAGTCGAAAGCCTGCCCTGAGCGAAGTCGCAGGGGACCTGCTTTTGGGATGCTCCATGTATGCAATTGACTGCGGAGACACCACACCAGTGGCCCGCCGACTACTCAAAAGCTAACCGCTTGAAGCTCCCGAGCCTCAGGCGTGGGGATGGTGGTGATGATGGTGATGGTGATGATGATGGTACCCCGCCGCAAAAGCCGCCGGCGAAGCAGCCACGACGAGGAGCAACGCAACTGCAAAAATTTTCTTCATGGGCGAATCCTAACACCTTTTTTCGCTCCGTGGAGCACCCAAATTGTGCAGCACCAAGACAGCTAACGAGCCATCAACCGGACGCCGGTTTCCGCGTCTAACTTTCAATCGGCCGGGTGCCGGGTGCCCCCCGAACCCCGGGTGCCGGGTGCCGGGTGCCCCATCCTTGGCGCAGTCTCACCGCGCCAAGGGTGGGAAACCACGAACCCCAGCCCGCCAGTCCTTTCACCTCAAACCAGGCACGAAAAGGGGTGCCCCAGGTCTCGCTTCTGAGACCTGGGAAAGCACGAACCCCAACCGTCCCACCCCCCATAATCCCAACAAGCGTAAACTGGAATTACCATGACCAAACCGCCCGCAGCTCCCCCAACCCCAAGCCACAAGCGCTTCTTTTTTGAGAAATTCGGCATCACCGAGCGCCTGCTCGAGCGCTGCCTGGGCGAAGCTCTCTCCGCCGGCGGCGACTACGCCGACCTTTACTTCGAGTCCGTTACCGCCACCTCCCTCGGCGTCGACGAGCAGATCGTCAAATCCGCCAGCCAGGGCACCAGCGCCGGCTGCGGCATCCGCGTCCTCAGCGGCGAGCGCACCGGCTACGCCTATACCGATAATCTCAACCCCGAGCGCCTGCTCCACGCCGCGCGCACCGCCGCGCTCATCGCCTCGGGCCCGGCCAAGCAGCCCATCCAGGGATTCACCGAGACCGCCGCGGCCGATCTCTATCCCGTCCCGCTCGGCGGCTTCGACCTCGACCTGGCCGCCCGCCTTGAGCTCATCCTCCGTGCCGACCGCGCCGCGCGCGCCTTCGATTCCCGCATCGTCCAGGTCCGGGCAGGATACAGCGAAGAACTGCGCCGCATCCTCATCGCCGCGTCCGACGGCGCATTCGCCTCCGACACCCAGCCGCTCTGCCGCCTCAACGTCTTCGTCATCGCCAAGGAAGGCGCCGTCACCACCCGCGGCTCGGCCGGCGGCGGTGGTAGATCGGGCCTCGATCAGTTCACAGGGAGTAAAAGCCCGGAGGGCCTGTCACGGGAGGCTGCACGCGGAGCCATCCTTCAACTCGGCGCCGTCCCCGCCCCCGCCGGCGAGATGCAGGTGGTCCTCGGCCCCGGATGGCCCGGCATCCTGCTCCATGAAGCCGTAGGCCACGGCCTCGAAGCCGACTTCAACCGCAAAAAGACCTCCGCCTTCACCGGCCTGATCGGCCAGTCCGTAGCCAGCCCCAAAGTCACCGTGGTCGACAACGGCACCATCGCCGGCCGCCGCGGCTCGCTCAACGTGGACGACGAGGGCTCGGCCACTCAGGAAACCGTGCTCATCGAGGGCGGCGTGCTGCGCGGTTACTTATCTGACAAGCTCTCCTCGCGCCTCATGGGCATGCCCAACACCGGTTCCGGCCGCCGCGAGAGCTACCAGGCCATCCCCATGCCCCGCATGACCAACACCTACATGCTGGCCGGCGACGATGACCCCGAAGACATTCTCCGCAGCGTCAAGCGCGGCCTCTACGCAGTCAACTTCGGCGGCGGCCAGGTCGACATCACCAACGGCAAATTCGTCTTCTCCGCCTCAGAGGCATACCTGATCGAAGACGGCAAAATCACCGCCCCCGTCCGCGACGCCACGCTGATAGGCAACGGCCCCGAAGCCCTGAAATACGTCTCCATGGTCGGCCACGACCTAAGGCTGGATGAAGGCATAGGAACCTGCGGCAAAGACGGCCAGAGCGTCCCCGTAGGTGTAGGCATGCCCACCATCAAGTTGGACAAAATGACCGTCGGGGGCACGGGAAGATAGTTCTGGAGTTAACGATGGCTCGAATGGTTCAGGTGGAGGTGAGGAAATGGCACGGCACTGGTGATCAGCGAACTTTCGGATGGCAACTAATCTCAGTTGAAGACGGGTTGCGATTGCGCGATGAGACTTTCCGCTGCCCCGAGTGTTTTGGAAGAGCAAAATTGATGTCTGCCTCGGTGAACCCACCGATGGCCGCACATGGAGAGCATTTTCAACGAAACAGGGGATGCAGCCTGGGAGATTGTTTCGATGGGGAGCAGCGCCTTCATCCCTCACCTCTCAAGTGAATGCTCATTATGTCTCTAGTTGCAGGGCGCGGGGATAGTGTCTTAGAAAGTGCGTTGAATGAGATTTAGCATGGCGAGGGGTCACTTTTTCGGTCTGCCGGGCGGGAGGTAGTTAGTTTTCTTCCTTATCGCTTCTAGTTGGTCAACCAGTTCTTTTCGCCCGTCCTTTTGGCCTGCATCATAAACTGCTGCCAGCACAATTTGCAGACGAGTGCCCAGATATACATCTAAGCCCGCCTGCAGTTCATGTAAGGCGTTCCTTGTTTTTTGTCCCGCGTAGACCGCCAGCGTGCCGTGCGGAAGTTCTATTGCAAGCTTCTTGTATTTCGATGGTCCAGCCATTCTTGATCCTCTCTCACTTTGGCACGCTAAAGATCGCCAACCGTTTCGAGCCCATGTTGATAGTTGTGATTAACGTGCCAACGAAGACGCGCTTTCGGCCCCTAATTGTCGCCAGTCTCCAACCTTGCCCCATCGTCATCCGTTCGCCCTTTTTAGCTTTCTTACCTTTGATTGTAATCTCGTTGATCATCCGCAGTCCCTCCAAGGACAGGCGTGCGTCGTGAGCACATCTGAGTGGTAAGGCACAGATTGTCTCATATCCGCGGAATGCCTGTCGCCGGGTGCCCCGAAGGCGTCCCGTAGGGACGACACGAAAGTAGCCCCGGGTGAACCCGAAGCGCAGCGAAGGGGCAACCCGGGGTTAACCATTCCAAATGACCTTGGCGTCCTGTAGGGACGCCGCGAAATCCACGCTCACCCATAACCTACCTTAGAATCAAAGCAGAGAGGAGGAACCCACCATGACCTAGTTACGCAACTGCGTACAGGAGTTCGTCATGAGCCGTTCCTACGGCCGCCCCTTTGCGGCGATCACCGGTACTGCCAGCGCGAAAGA
>JBAUCP010000553.1:0-8158 GCA_049677625.1 Occallatibacter sp.
GCATCGAGACGACAGTGAAGCGACTGGCCACCTATATGGTGGGATGGCGCGGCTACTTCGGCTTTTGCGAAACCCCCGAGGTGCTGATCGGCCTTATTCGTTGGGTGCGGCTCAGGCTGCGATGCGCACTCTGGCGACAGTGGAAAACTCCACGCCGTCGTCGGGTTGCGTTACTGCAACTCGGAGTGCGTCCACACCTGGCCGCCAATACGGCTGGCAGTGGGCGCGGTCCCTGGTACCTGGCCCGCGCCAAAGCTCTCTCAGTTGGAGCTTCGAATGCTTACTTCCGCTCGCTCGGCCTTCCTTCACTGTTCGAGAACTACTAGCCCAACCTCTCGAACCGCCGTGTACGGACCCGTTCGCACGGTGGTGTGGCAGGGGTCGGCAGGTGACTGCCGCCCCTATGCCGATCAAGTCGTCCTGTAGGAATCGATAGCTGATTCTCAGTAGTTGCTCTTCATAAATCAAGGATGTCAACTTGACCTTTTATTGCACGGCACGACTTTCATGCTGCATTTTCTTAGATCGATCGCCGGGTACACAGAAACCAGAACATCTTTTCGTCATGGCGCTCTTCGTTGTTCGATTTTGAACGCGGGTGTTTGATTTCGGACAGAATGCTTCCTCGCCGCTTGCTGGTGCTACTCCTAAATCCATTGTTTTGATATCTGCAGGTTGCCGGGAACGGCGATCGTCATGCTCTGCGTATCTATCGACGAGGGATTTCAGAAGCAATTCAGAATGCCTGGGCTGGAGAGGATACGGATGCTGGCTGACCTGCGTGACGCGATTCGGCAATTGCGGAAGGCGCCGGGATTTACGGCGACGGTTGTCATTACTTTGGCGCTGGGAATCGGCGCGACAACGGCAATCTTCACGCTGGTGCACCAGGTGATGCTGAAGTCGCTGCCGGTCACGAAGCCCGAGGAGTTGTGGCGGATCGGCGACAAGAACCGCTGCTGCAACTGGGGCGGATACGTGCAGGGCAGCGACGGCGACTTTACGCTGTTTTCGTGGGAGGCGTACAAGAACTTCCGCGAACACACGCCGGAGTTCTCTGACCTTGCCGCGTTGCAGGCAGGCAATGCGCCGCTGGGTATGCGGCGCGGCGGATCGCAGGCGCCGGTGGACACGCGCAACGGGCAGTATGTGTCGGGGAATTTCTTCCGGACGCTGGGCGTGCAGCCGTGGATGGGGCGGTTCATGACAGATGCCGACGACCAGGTGGGAGCTCCGCTGGTTGCGGTGATGAGCTATCGCGCATGGGAGAACAAGTACGGATCGGACCCGTCGGTGGTAGGCGCGGATTTCCAGATCAATGGGCACGCGTTCACCATTATTGGGATTGCGCCACCAGGGTTCTATGGCGCCAAGCTTTCGGGCTGGGGCATGCCGGATATCTGGCTGCCGATCACGGCGGAGATGGCTCTGGCGACGGATGTGGCGCGGCCCAAACGGCCCAACGAAAACTATCTCGACCTGCTGGGCAGAGTTCGGCCGGGCGTGAATCCGCAGGCTCTTGAAGCGAAGGTGCGCGTGGAGTTCCATGACTGGATGGCGAGCCATGTGGGCGATATGGAGCCAGGAGAAAAGCAGATCTGGCAGCAGCAGACGGTGCATCTGGCTCCGGGTGGTGCGGGCGTGGCCGATATGCGGGACGAATATCAGCAGGGCCTCAAGCTGCTGCTGATCGCCGCCGGATGCGTGCTGCTGGTGGCCTGCGGCAACCTGGCGAACCTGATGCTGGCGCGCGGATTGAAGAGCCGGGCCCAGGTGTCGGTGCGGGTTGCGCTGGGAGCTTCGCGGCTCAGGTTAGTGCGCAGGGCGCTGGTGGAGAGCGTGCTGCTGGCAGTGATCGGAGGTGTATTTGGAATTGGCGTGGCCTATGGTGCAACGCGACTGATTCTGTATCTGGCCTTCAAGGTCGGCGGTTCAAACAATTACGTTCCCGTGAGCCCGACGCCATCGGTGCCTGTGTTGTTGTTCGCACTGGGCGTTTCGATTTTGACGGGGATGATCTTTGGCACGGCGCCGGCGTGGATCACTTCGCATGCAGATCCGGTGGAAGCGCTGCGTGGAGCGAACCGTTCGGTGGGCGGAGGCCGCTCATGGGCGCAGAAGTCGCTGGTGATTGCGCAGGCGGCGATGTCGCTGGTGCTGCTGTCGGCCGCGGCGCTGCTGGCGCAGAGCCTGCGCAATTTGGAGCATCAGGATTTCGGCTTCGACACGCAGGGGCGTTACATCGCGTGGATCAACCCCACGCTCGGCAACGACAAGCCCGAACAGATGGAGCAGATATTCCGAAGAATCGACGACAGCCTGAGGGAAGTACCCGGAGTGCGGATGGCGGTTCCCGCACTTTACGCGCCCATGACCGGCGATAGCTGGAACAACGGCGTTCGCATCCAGGGCAGGCCTGAGCCTGGCCCCAAGGAAGACACGGGCGCAGGCTATGTGCGGGTGATGCCGGGATTCTTCGAGACGATCGGCGCGAAGGTAGTTATGGGACGGGCCTTCAATGACGACGACACAGCGGCGACGCCGAATGTCGCGGTTGTGAATGAGGCATTCGTGCAGAGGTTTTTTAAAGGCCAGAACCCGATCGGGCAGCATTTCGGCCCGGACAGGCTGCGGTATGCCGGCACTTTCGAGATTATCGGTGTGGTCAAAGACATCCGCTACATGACATACGACTACAAAGAGCCTGTCAGACCAATGTACTGGGTTTCGGAGACGCAGACGGCGAAGTACGACGATCCGGCATGGCAGACAGGCGAAAAGTGGTCGCACTACCTCTACAACATCGTGATTTGGGCGCCCGGCGATCCTCCGGGGATGGAACAGAAGATTCGCAAAGCGATTGCGAGCATCGATCCAAGCCTGGTGGTGGACGACGTGAACCTCTACAGCAAAGTGGTGAGCACCGACTTCAAACAGCAGAACATGATTGCGACGTTGACCTCTTTGTTTGGGCTGCTTGGCCTTACGCTGGCGGCGGTGGGACTCTACGGCGTGATGGCCTATACGGTGGAGCAACGCACCAACGAGATCGGTTTGCGGATGGCGCTGGGCGCGGATCGCAGACATGTGATCGCAATGGTGTTGCGCGGGGCGATCTGGCAGATCGGCATCGGCCTGGGGCTGGGCATCCCGCTGGCCATTCTGGCCGGGAAGCTAATGAAAGACCAGTTATACGGCGTGCAGCCATGGGACCCGATGATGCTGGCAGGCGCCACGGTGCTGCTCGCGCTGGCGGCGCTGGTGGCGTCTGTGGCGCCGGTGAATCGCGCCGCGAATGTCGAGCCGATGATCGCGCTACGCAACGACTAGCCGGGATCATGACAAGCAGAATTGAACGCCTGCTCATATCTCTGTCTGTCGAAGGTGCGGGTCGAGACGCTGGCTGAGGCGATGCAGCAAATCACTGGTCAACATGTGGAGTTGGCGTATGTCGATCAAGGTTACACGGGCGAAAATGCAGCCGAAGGTGCGGCAAAACACGGCATTCAGTTGGAAGTGGTTAAACATACTGAGGCCAGGCGAGGTTTTGTGCTACTGCCGCGAAGATGGGTCGTCGAGCGTAGTTTCGCTTGGGCGGCACGCTTCCGTCGACTGGCCAGAGACTACGAGCGATAGGCATCTACACTGGCTGCCTTGCACCATCTGGCCTTTGCCACCCTGATGCTCGCCGCTCTAGTCAAAACCTTCATCTAAAGTTAATAACAGGCTCTATAGCATTTTCGGAATTACTGTAGACCGAAAGCACGCCCCTCAAGTGGCTTTTTCATCAGGAAAAAGCCACCTTTCACGGCTCTCAAAAAGTCTACGTGTATTCCGAAAATGCTCTAAGCCCCACGGCTTAGGACTGCTGCTATGAGTCGTGAACATTGAATATAATTCGATTGATTTCGGACCGCGTTCGAGGATGATCGATGCCTGTTCTACCACGGTTCGCGTCTCATTTTATCGTCGAACGGAGGTCGGGATGGAGTCTTGTCCGCAACACTGCACCGTTAGTTCGGCAGACATGTCTGCGGTCGCTACCGTGCTTCCGACCCAAGCATGCCTCGGTTGCAAGGAAGCAACCTCAGCTATACTGCATTGCCCCGTGCAAAATAAGTGGCTTGAGATGCAGCCTTCAGATCCCACTGCATCCTCGGTGTAAGGCGGTGCTGCTGGATCTTGTAAAGCAGGCTACGATAACTGATGTTGAGGTGTTGCGCAGCGTGTCGGCGATTCCAACCCGAGGCGTCCAGTGCATTCTGAATCATCTGCACTTCAGTGCGGTTCTTGACGTCTCGTATGATTGGCCTCATGCCTGAACAGTGAGACAACGGACTGGCTGAGATGTCCAGATGCGTGCCCCCATTTGCCGCAGCGATTTTCATCTCCAATTCCCGGAGAGCAGCATCCGGATCCTTGAGGACAATGGTCCGTGTGACAAAGTTGCACAGTTCCCTGATGTTTCCGCGCCAATCATAGCGAAGCGCTGCATCCATCAACCGGGGAGAGAAGCTGCAATCCCAACCGTTCTTCAGGTCAGCCGGCGTGCGGCGAATGGCCTCCTCGACCAGATATGGTATCTCTTCGCGCCGCTCGCGGAGCGGGGGAAGATTGATGGTAAACGCGCTGAGACGGTAATAAAGATCTTCGCGGAAGGTCTTGTCGAGCAGTGCACTCTCCATTTGAATATTGGTAGCGGCAAGGACCCGCACGTCGACTTTGGTGGATTCCTGCCCGCCAAGACGAGTGAACTGGCCGTCCTGGAGAACATGAAGCAGCTTAGCCTGCATCGGTGCGCTCATCTCGCCAATCTCGTCAAGAAGCAGCGTGCTGCGATTCGCCTGTTCGAACATTCCCGGTCGGTCCTTGAGTGCTCCGGTAAATGCTCCCTGCTGGTGCCCAAATAGTTCACTTTCGAGCAAATCAACCGGCAGTGCTGCACAATTCACACTCATAAACTTGGATCGGGACCGTCGTGAATACCTGTGAATCAAATGCGCAATCACTTCCTTGCCAGTGCCGCTCTCACCCAGGATCAGCACATTGACATCGACGCCGGCAAGCAACTTCACCTGGCGATGAATTTCCAGCATTTGCGGCGATGCCGCCATAAAAAATCGATCTTCCCCGAGCTCTTCCAGAAGCACGGCTGCGGGCATGCCACCGGGGGTACTCATCGTGTGCACTGTGTTCTCTGCCGAAGGGAAAGCGATGCCACCGCAGGACCCTGGTTCAACAGGGCGATGGATGGCGGCGATCATTGACTCGATGTCGCCGCGTACCACCGGCTTGGTCAGGAAGCGCTTAATGCCAAGCTCTGACATTTCTCTCGACAGCGTCGGTTCGCCAATTCCCATGATCAGACAAATCTCATGCTTGAAGGTGCTTCTCAGAAGTTGCCTGAACTGAACCGTTTCAGATGAAGATGCCGGTGCGGACTCAACCACCAGAAGATCAGGCTCCAGCCCATTGTTCAAAAGCAACTGGGCTTGTGAGTATCCGTTCGATTCGATCACTCTATGGCCTGCGCTTTCCAGGACCATTGTCGCCAACGCACGGGTCCCGACGCTCCAAATCACCGTTAGTACAACCAAATGCGGTCTCACAAGGCTCCTTTCAGGGAAAGTCTAAGTCTTCCATGTGTTCAGCTTCGATTGCGAATTACGCTTGCAATTCGGCTTGGCTCGGTGATCCGGTTGATCTGCACAGTTTCAGCTCCGGCTATGCTTCTTGCGCGGCGTTTGCTCTGGTTTCGGCATTGATTGGAATGACTTCTATGGAATCCTTCGCTTCGGATTGCCTCATAGAACCTTCTTGGTTTCTCTTTGCCCGATACATGGCCTGATCCGCCTGGAGCATCAATTCTGCAATCGAGCCTTTTGCGCAGGAGGTGAATTGAGCGACTCCCACACTGAGTGAGAGTGGATAACGTTGCTCCTGGGCAAGCACCGTTTCCAGATTCTCGCGCAAGCGGGCCAAGATCGTGGATGCACTCCGTCCCGAGGCCTCAATAGCGAGCACGGTGAACTCATCTCCGCCCAGGCGGGCTAGAACATCCGAGCCTCGAAACGTCATGCGCAGGACTTCCGCAGTGCGGATCAGCGCACAATCACCTTCAGAATGTCCGAAGGAGTCGTTGATTTGCTTCAGGCCATCTACATCGACAGAGAACAGCGCCATATCGCAGCCCGCACGATGGGCCAGTTTCAATTGCTCCTCGGTAAGGCAGAGGAAGCCGCGCCGGTTGTACAGGCCTGTCAGCTCATCGGTAAGGGCCAGACTGCCGAGTTCCAACTGCAGCAGGTGTTGCTTGACCGCGCAGTCAACCGCACGCATCAGGAGTTCACTGCTCGGCTGGCTTTGGGGAGCAGTTCCCGGCGCAGCATCAGAAGAGGCGTGGACTTCTTGCAATAGGGTTGCGAGCTCCAGCTCGGATTCTGAAAGCAAGCTCTGTAGCGATTGGTCCGGGCTCCGCTTCTTTTCGCGGGTAAACTTGAAGAACGCAGCGAGGTTGAAGCGGGACACGGCATCGGCGAGCAGGGATTCGGAATCGAGCGGAGACTCCGGTATCGGAGTTTCCGCTGGTTGCGTTGTACACGATGGACTTTTCCAGTTTCTAGGTCGGCCTCCGTCAAAAGTGGGGAATGTCGGCATCGTTATGTCCTCGGAGAGAGAATGCGGCGCGGGTGATTGTACGCTGAAGGGATAGAGCTGCTCGCAGCGTTCATCGCGATCCATTTTTATGGGCAGGGCTTTCGAATGAAACTTTCCACGACGGTGCCCCAGAACCAATGCTGCCATTAGCATAAGGTGCTACGAAAATCATTCAATCCAGTGAATCATTCATTTTGCTAGAGTGGAATCCCTGAGAACCAACTAAGGGGAAACACGGCATAGAACTGCTATGGCTGTACCAGGCCGCGCCGAATTGCATAGCGGACCAGGCTTGCCAATTCATGAATATCGAGTTTTCTCATCAGCCGAGTCCGATGAGACTCGGCGGTCTTTATGCTGATTCCAAGCAGTACAGCAATCTCCTTACTCGACTTTCCTTCGCCGACAAGTTGAAGAACCTGGCGCTCACGCGAGGTAAGCGGATCCGCCGGAACCGATGTTTTGGACAGAAACGCCTCCACCACGGTGCGGGAGATAATCGGGCTGAGATAGATCTCTCCGCGACAGACCTGTCGAATGGCATGAACCAGGTCAGTCGCCGCTTGAGTCTTCAGCACGTACCCCCTGACTCCGGCCCGGAGAGCCTCGGTCACGTACTGATCCTCGTCGTGGTGGGTCAGCAAGATGGTCCTCGTTTTCTGCGAAGACTTTTGCAGTTCGCGTGCGGCGTCAACTCCGTTCAGGTTCGGCATACTGATATCAAGAATGGCGACGTCCGGGTGGACATCGGGAACCAGCCGGACAGCTTCCTGCCCGTTGGATGCCTCTCCAACTACCGCAAAGCCCTCCCGTTCCAGCAGCGCCTTCAAACCCTGACGGACAAGCTCGTGATCGTCGGCCAGTATCACTCGAATGGGCATATCAGTTCTCCACGGGAATTTTGACCAGCAGCTTTGTTCCTCGGCTGACAACTGAGTCAATTTGCATCGTCCCCCCCACCGCATTCAGGCGTTCGCGGATTCCGATTAACCCCAGGCCTCCTCGCGTCGCACATGCAAGCACAGCGGACGCGTCAAAGCCCACTCCATCATCTTGGACCAGGCATTGTAGATGCTTCATAACTCTGGAGACACGAATCTCGACATTCTTCGCGTGTGCATGTTTAGTGACATTTGTCAGGGCCTCTTGAATGACACGATACATTGCCGTTTCGATCTTTTGAGCGTACCGGCCGTCCAGCGAGCTGTGGATCTGGATCGACAATCCTGCTCTGGTTGAAACACTTTCGGCAAGAGACTCCAGCGCAGGCGCGAGCCCCAGGTCATCCAGAATTGTGGGGCGGAGCTCATGGGAGAGCTTCCGCAACTGTTTCTCCACTTGATCGAGGATTGTGCCGATTTCCTGAATGCGGCCCTGGAGAGAGGGATCGATATCGTGAGCCACATTGGACATCGCCAGGCGCGCTGCAAAAAGGAGTTGGCCGGCCTCATCATGGACGGCGTGAGCAATGCGCTGGATTTCCTGCTCCAGTGTTTCGTTC